>JAIOII010001488.1 GCA_019912685.1 Kofleriaceae bacterium | reverse complement strand
GCAGCGGCTCGCCGCCCGAGAGCGTGAGCCCGTCGAGGCCACGCGTGGCCGCCACCTCGGCGAGCAGCGCCGCGGTGTCGACGAGCTCGCCGCCGGCCGGCGCGTGCGTCGTCGGGTTGAAGCAGCCGGGGCAGCCGAGCGAGCAGCCCTGCATCCAGATCACGAACCGCGTGCCCGGCCCGTTGGCGCGGCTGCGCGGCTCGCGAGCGTGGACGCGGGCGATCACCTGCTCACTTCGCGCTGGGCGGCGGCACGAGCGGCTTGGCGCGCAGCCCGAACGTCGACGGCGCGAGGTCGAGCTCCTTGAACAGGAGATCGGGCGTGGTCACCGAGCTCTCGATGCCCGCCGACGGCACGAAGCCCTCGTTGACGCCGTCGACCTTGTGCGAGAGGTAGTCGTCCGTCGAGGCGAGGAAGTTGAACACGAGCGGCGTCTTGCCGGTCGCGGCGATGTCCTTCCACGCCTTGATCGGCACCTCGCCGAGCTGCACGCCGCGCACGAGCGTCTCCTTGCCGTCGAGCCCGACCTTGTAGGCGAGCAGCGTCGGCGGCGGCAGCGCCTGGTTGGCGTTGACCGCCATCTGGATCAGCTCGCGCCGGCTGAGCTCGGTCGCCGCCGTGATCGCGGAGTCGTCGAGCTGGCGGATGATGAGCCCGTGCTTGAGCCCCGCCGCCCGCACCTCGGCGAGGAGCTTCTTCTTGAGCGCGGCCGGCGCCAGGCCGCCCCTGGCGCTGACGATCAGGTTCGTCGCCGTGCCGTGGAACGCGCCGCCCGGCGCCGTGCGCCGCGCGTGGCCGTTCGACTGGCCACCCTTGTCGGCGCCGACCTGCGTGCGCGCCGAGAGCAGGGTCTTCAGCATGCCGTCCTTCACGACCTCGACCTTCTGCGCGGCGACGCCCTCGTCGTCGATCTTGTAGCCGCCGATCACCGCCTTGCCCGCGACCACCCCGGTCGTCGGATCGTCGACGATCGTGATCGAGGGCGCCGTGACCTTGAGCCCGACCTTGTCGGTGAGCGCGCCGCCGAACAGCTTGGCCTGCTGCGGGGCGAGGCCCTCGGGCAAGGGCGTCGAGCCCATGTGGGGGGCGAGCGTCCAGCGCACGAGCCCGGCGGCGCCTTCGCCCTCGAACAGGATCGGCCCCGAGTAGCGCTCGGCGATCGGCGCCGCGGCCAGCGCCGCGATGTTGCCGGCGAGCCGCCGGGCCTCCTTCTCGAGGTCGGCGTCGGTCGGCAGATCGTCGAAGGTCTGGCCGTAGCGGCTGAAGTACTGCGCGAGCTCCTGGCCGTCGGCGGCCTGGCCCGACGCGACGACGATGACGCCGCTCGCGCGGCGCGTGTCGGTCACGCTCGTGCCCTCGGTGGTCAGGTACCAGCGGCGCTCGAGGTAGGACGTGAGGGCGACGCGCGAGTCGCGGATCATCGGCATGTCGCGGAACACCGCCGAGATCTTCTCGGCGCGCCGGACGACGTCGTCGAGCGGCTCGAGCGGCGGCACGAGCACCGGCGCCTCGCTGACCACGGCCTTCTCGCTCGTCCACGCCGACTGGCCGCCGCCGCTGCCGGCGCGCGCCGCGTCGAGCTTGTTGCGCAGCTGGACGAGCGCCTCCTTGTAGGCGGTGTCGGTCACGAGCCACGCGGCGCGGCGGGCGATGCGCGGCGTCGC
This sequence comes from Kofleriaceae bacterium, assembly GCA_019912685.1. Lineage (GTDB taxonomy): Bacteria > Myxococcota_A > Polyangia > Haliangiales > Haliangiaceae > UBA2376. The sequence continues at coordinate 7,094 of JAIOII010001488.1, read as the reverse complement.
CTCGAACGAGAGGCTGGTGCCGGCCGAGCCGTCGATCTGGTCGGCGCCGGTGACGACGAAGTTGCCGTTGTCGATGCCGTCGAACTTCACGCGGACGCGGCACTCGATGTTCACGAAGTGCCGGGTCTTCTTGTTGGTGACGTGGCCGAGGCTCGCGACCGCGTCGTTGACCTCGACCTCGGTGACCTTGTACGAGATCTGCGACGGCTTGGGCGCGCCGGGCAGCTCGAGCCGCTGCATCGCGCGGTCCATCTCCTCGGCGATCGCGTCGATGATCTCGTCGGTGACCGCGCGCGATGGCGTGCCGGCGGGCTTCTTGGCGGCGGCCGGGGCGGCGCCGAGCGCGACGGCGAGGATCGCCGCAGCGGCGATGACGTTCAGGCGGCGCATCACGCGCATCAGAGTCCTCCGGTCTTGATGGCAGGTGGGGCGAGCACGGGCGGGCGATCGGGCGGGATGAAGGACTTCTCGACCTCGATCTTCTCGAGGAGGAGGCTCGGCGCCGACGCCGAGACCGGCACCCAGCCGCTCTCGGCGCCGCACACGCCGTTGAACGTCTCGATCTCGCGGCTCGCCGCGCGGATCGACTGCAGCGCGACGAGCGGCGTGCCGCTGATGTCGATGCCGCGCACGAGCTCGCGCTTGCCGTCGGGGTAGAGGCGGTACGCCATCACCGGGTTGACCTTGAACGCCTGCGGGGCGAACGCGCTCGTGTTGGTGAAGCCGCCGGAGATGTCGGTGAAGACCATCCCGTAGGGGCGGCCCTGGCGCTTCACCTCGGCGAGCAGCATCTTCTCGAGCTCGGCGCGCTCGACCGAGCGCGCCGAGGCGACGACGAGGTTGCCCTGGCGCGCGACCGGGTCGAAGCCCGGCTGCTTGCGCCCGTGGCCGTTCGACGCCGGCGACACGTCGATCGGGCTGCGACCCATGAGGAAGTCGGTGAGCACGCCGTCCTTCACCAGGTCGACGCGGCGCGCCGGCACGCCCTCGTCGTCGAAGCGGTAGAAGCCGTTCAGCTGGATCCCGTTGAGCGTCACCAGCGTGGGGTCGTCGTAGACCGACAGCCACTCGGGCATGATCGACTTGCCGACGTACGACGAGAAGGTCTTGCCGCTGGTGTCGTCCTTCTGGCGGTGGCCCTCGATGCGGTGGCCGAAGACCTCGTGGAAGAACACGCCGGCGGCGCGGCCCTCGAGGATCGCGGGGCCGACGTAGGGCTCGGCGAGCGGCGCGGCGTGGAGCGCGTCGAGATCGTCGGTGACCATGCCGATCATCTTGTCGATCGTGACGTCGTCGGGGAGCGCGTCCGGCGTCGCCGCGAACGCTTGCTCGAGGCGGCCGAGGCCGTCACCGTCGTCGGCCTTGACGCCGACCGAGACGGCGAGCTGCGCGGTCGTCCACGACTGCTGCTGCTGGTTGCCCTCGCTGTCGACGAACCACGCCGTGTTCTGCGTGAAGATGACGCCGCAGCTGCCGCGCGTCGCGACGCCGCGCAGCGCCTGCCCGGAGCAGCGCTTCAGCTTGGCCACCCACTTCGCCTTGTCGAACTCGAGCTTGACCGGCTTGCCGATGTAGACCTGCTTCTTCGACGGGGCGAAGTCGGCGACGGTCGCGCGCTTGCCCAGCGTCCGCTGGTCCTGGCGCACGTAGGCGAGGGCGATCACGCCCTCGCGATAGCGCCGGTCGGTCTCGAGCCAGATGTGGTTGGCGATCGCGAGCGGGTCCTCGCCGAACGGCACGATCGCGCGCCGGCGCAGGGGCTGGTTCAGCTCGTTGGCCTCGTCGGAGAGCGCGCGCGTGTTGTCGAGCTCGGGCGCGCCGACGCGGATCTCGACGTCGAGGATGCGGTCGGTGTCGTCGCTGTCGCCGACGATCGCGCCGCCCTCGGCGTCGAGCGAGACGACGCGCTGCTCGACGATCTGGTAGGCGAGGTAGTACGCGGGATCCGGCTGCTTCGCGAGCACCGCCATCGAGCGCGCGTTCTCGGCCGCCATGATGTCGAGGATGGGCGAGCGCGCGGCCGGCGTGTCGCCGTCCGTCGGCGGGCTCGCCGTGGTGTCGATGCGCGACGGGATCTTGGGAAGCTCGGCTTCCTTCTCGTCGAGCGTGGGGATGTCGGGGTTGGGCTTCGTCGTCCCGCCGCCCTTGGGGCCGCAGGCCGAGAGCGCGGGGACGCAGAGGAGGAGTGCCGCCAGGATCGGGGCAGTTCTGAGCATGCCGAGAAGCCTACGAGGCGGGAGGCCGAGAAACAACCGGACACGGGCACCGGCACGGGTGCGGGCACGGGAAAGCGCAGCTCATGCGCGTTGCGCCGAGAGCGGAGAGGACCGGCGCTGCGCGATGAGCGAGCCGTGGATCGCGGCGCCGACACAGACGGCCTGCTCGGGCGTCACGCCGGCCTTGAGCGGGACCCCGAAGTGCTTCTGCACGGCCTCGCGCACCGCGGGCATCTGGGACGAGCCGCCGCACAGGTAGACCGCCGACAGATCCGGGCCCTTGATGCCGGCCTGCGCCATCGCGCGGTCGGCGACCTCGAGGCTGCGGCGCACGATGGCGGCCGAGGCGCGTGACAGCGTGGCACGGTCGAGCGAGAGCTTGAGGCTCACCATGCCCTCGGCGGTGCGCAGCACGTCCTTCACCTCGAGCCGCGTCGAGTCGGCGGTCGAGAGCGTGCGCTTGGCCTCCTCGCACGCGAAGCGCAGACGCTGCCACTCGACGGCGTGCTTGCGCAGGTCGACCTTGTGCTGGCGCCAGAACTGGTTGGCGGCGGCGTCGGAGAGCACCGAGTCGATGTCGTCGCCGCCGAGCCACGGGTCGCCGCCCGAGCCGACGACCTGGAAGCGCGAGCGCGAGACGTCGACGATCGAGAAGTCGAAGGTGCCGCCGCCGAAGTCGTAGATGCCGACCAGCCCGCCGAAGCCGGGCACGTACCGGTTGGCGAGCGCGGCGGCGTTGGGCTCGGCGATGAGCCCGACCACCTCGAGGCCGGCGAGGCGGGCCGCGACCTCGACCGCCTTGCAGCGGACCTCGTCGAAGCTGACCGGCACGGCGAGCACGGCGAGGCGGACGTCCTGGAGGTGGCGCTCGGCCGTCTTCTTGGCCTGCTCGAGGATGTAGCCGCAGATCTGCGGCATCGCGTAGCGCTCGCCGTCCATCTCGACGAGCACCGTGCCGTCCTCGGCCTCGGCCGTGCGGTAGGCGGCGCCGCCGACGAAGCTCTGCACCTCGCGGTCGCTGAACTTGCGGCCGAGCAGGCGCTTGGGCGAGGAGATCGTGCGCGACGGCTCGGTCGCGATGCGGCGGCGCGCCTCGACGCCGACGATCGGCGGGCCTTCGCCCTTGTGGGGGAACGAGACCACCGAGGGGATGGCCTTGGCGCCGTCGGCGCCGGCGAGGACGCTGACCTTGCCGTCACGGACGACCGACACGGCGGTGTTCGAGGTCCCCAGATCGATGCCGATGATCGATGGAATGGCGCGAGAAGCAGGCATCGGAGCGGACCCGGAGCGTATCCCGGGCTGCCCAGTATACACTCGTGCGGGTGGGGCCGCGCCGCACGATCCTGCTGCTGCATCACGACGCGCTGCTCCTGGACCTGCTCACGCGCGTGTTCGAGGCGCGCGGCTTCGCCGTGAGCCTCGCAGCGACGCCGATGCAGGCGCGCACGATGCTCGCCGCGGACCGACCACTCGATGCCGTGGTGGCGGCGTGGGATGGTGCGCACAACCTCGGCGGGGAGATCTACCGGTGGGCGCTGGAGCACAGGTTCGAGCTGCGCGACCGCTTCGTCTTCGTCGGCGAGGAGGTGCCACCCGAGTTCGACCGCATCGTGGCGGGCCGCTGCCTCCTGGTGCGACCCGGCGACACTCCGGAGATCATCCGTGTCGCAGAGGCGACGGCGAACCGGAGCCATCGCGCGCGCACCGCGGACCCGGAGCCGGCGTGGTCGGAGAGCGGGCAGCCCACGCTGCTCCTCGCCGACGACGATCCGCTGTTGCTCCAGGTGATGACCGAGCACCTGACCGATCACGGGTGGGCGGTCACGCCGGTCGACAGCGGGAACGCCGCGACCGCGGCGCTCGACCAGAGCGACTTCGACATCATCCTGTGCGACTGGCACATGGCGAACGGCTCGGGCGGCCACGTCTTCAACTGGGTGGTGACGTTCCGCCCGTGGCTCCTCGATCGCGTCGTGTTCCTCGCCGAGCGCCCCGGCGACGGCGCCGAGCGCATCGTGCAGGGCCGGCCGGTGTTCGCGAAGGGCGCCGACTCGGACAAGCTGCTCGACGCGCTGCGCGCGATCGCGGCGCCGAAGCGCTGACGCGCTGGCGCGGCGCTACGGCTTGTCGGCGTCGAACATGCCCTCGCGGTACTCGACGATCTCGCCGGCGACGGCGGAGGCGGCGACGGTGAGCGGCGACGCGAGGTAGAGCTTGCCGGGGCCGCTGCGGCCCTTGTAGTTGCGGTTGATCGCCGAGACCGTGACCTGGTCGCCGCGATCGGAGACGCCGGGGCCGCAGCCGATGCAGGCGCCGCAGCCGGGCTTGATGACCTCGACGCCGGTGCGCGCGAAGAGCTCGAGGTAGCCCCTGGCGCGGGCGTACTCCTCGACCTCCTTGCTGCCGAACTGGATGTAGAAGCGGACGCCATCGGCGACGCGCTTGCCGGCGCGATCGGCCTCGGCGATGACGCGCGCGTAGAAGTCGATGTCGTCGCGCTTGCCGGCGGTGCAGGAGCCGCCGTACGCGATGTCGAGCTTGACGCGCCCGACCTCGGGCACGCGGGCGCCGTTCTTGGGATCGGAGGCGATGCCGCGATCGGGATCGCCGGGCGTCGCGAGCATCGGGAGGATGCTGGCGAGGTCGATGACGTGGACGCCGCCGTCGTAGTGCGCGCCGGGATCCGGCGACATCACCTTGGCGCGCAGCGCGTCCAGCTTCGCCTCCGGGGAGACGCCGGCGCGGCGGCTCGCGATCCACGCGAGCATGACGTCGTCGACCTCCATGATCGCGCCGCGCGCCGAGCACTCGGTCGCCATGTTGGCGAGGGTGGCGCGCTCGTCGGGCGACAGCGCGAAGAGGCCGTCGCCGCCGAACTCCATCACGCGGTCGAGCGTCTCCTCGCGCTTCGCGTGCGTCGCGAGGATGTGGAGCATCACGTCCTTGGCGGTGACGCCGGGGCGGAGCCGCCCGCGCAGCTCGAAGCGGATCGACTCCGGGACGGCGATCGGCGTGAAGCCCCAGTAGGCGAGGGCGGCGTACTCCGTCGCGCCGACGCCCCACGCGAGCGCGCCCGACGCGCCGCCCATGCACGTGTGGCTGTCGGTCGCCTGCACGAAGTCGCCGGGATCGATGAACTGCTCGCGCGCGACCTGGTGGCAGATGCCGGGCGACACGCCGTTCTCGGCGGAGTAGTTGCGGGCGCCGGTGCGCGCGGCGAACGCGCGCTGCATGTCGCGCAGGCGCTGGATCTTGTCGGCGTACTTCGCCATCGCCGGCACGCCGGTCGCGTAGATGAGGTGATCCTCGAAGACGGCGAACTTCGACGGGTCCTTGAGCTTGTAGTCGGCGCCGTACTCCTTCCGGAGGAACCAGTCGACCTGCGCCGTCGTGAACTCGTGCGAGTAGCCCGCGTCGACCTTGACGAGCACCGCGTCGTGCGGCTTCACGTACGCGCCCTGGCCAGCCGGAGGGGGAAACGCCAGCTTCGACGCGAGCACCTTCTCGGCGAGGTTCATCGGGCGCGGACCGGTGCCGGTCGGCGGCACGGTGAGCTCGCCGCGCGCGAGGCGCGAGCAGAACGGGAGGAGCCCGCCCGACTCGATCACGAGCGCGGTGATCGCGTCGTGGCCGCGGGTCAGCTCGTCGAGCGCGATGGACTCGCCGGCCTCGAGCCGCGCCAGCAGCGCGTGATCGCCCATCAGCTGGCCGATGTTGATGTTGTTGCGCGCGTGGATCGGCGCGAACGACGACGCGACGGCCATCCGGCTGCCGCTGAACACCTCGCACTGGGCGGCGGTCTCGCGCGAGCTGCCGACGCCCTTCTGCGCGCCCGACACGATCACCTCGAAGCCGCCCCGCGCGAGCGCGTCGGGCGGGATGAGGCGCTGGCCGCCGACGACCAGGCCGGCGTACGCGTTCTTCGCGATCTCCGCCGGGTCGAAGTCGAAGCAGACCCAGGCCGGCGTCATCGCGTCGGTGTTGATGTCGTCGAGGAGGTCCTCGGGACCGACGTCCTGCATCCGCAGGGTCAGCTCGCCGGTGAGCTGGCGACGGATCTGGTCCGGATCCTTCGTGAGGTAGAGGACCCGTTTGCCGGGAGTGAGCGAGAACGTCCGCGCAACCGACATCTGCCCCCGGTGTACCACGCGCCGCGGTGGCCGGGAACGGTCGCCGAGTGACGCCGTGTGACGCGCCGTGTTGTCGACGGGCGCGCGCGCACGGTGCCTACTTCTTCCAGAGCTGCCACCACCGCTTCGCCCGCAGGGCGCGCGCCGGCGCCGGTGGTTTCGGTGCCACGGTCGTCGGCGGATCGATCTTCAGCTTGCGCTCGCCCTCGTAGACCGATTCGAGCTCCGCGACCTCCGCGGCGTACTCCTCCTCGTGGCCGGGGACGCAGTGCACCGTGACGCCGTCGGTCGCGATCCAGGCCGCGCTCCACGCGTCCGCCTTCCAGTGCTCGAGCGGCTGGAGCCGGTCGGCCTCGGCGAAGCGGCCGTCGAACGAGACCATCTTCGCGAGGAGGCCGCGCGGCACCCGGTGTCCGGGCATCGGGCTGTCCGGCGTGCCCTTGCGATCGTAGGGGCCCGCGAGCGCGTTCTCCCACTCGTCGTGCGTGTAGAAGTAGATGCCGAGCGCGGCGAGTCGCTCCGCGAGCTCGTCCCAGTCGATCTCCTCGCCGCCTGCGGCCTGCACGAGCTCGTCGAGGATCGGCGCGGGATCGTCGTTGTAGCCGTCGAGCGGGACGGCGCCCGCCTCGCCAGAGTCGAAGACGGCGACGTGGCCGTCACGGTCGACCGCGAACCACGTCGTGTCCATGCTGTGGGCGGCGGGATAGTCGGACGAGGCCGGGGGCGGTGGCGGTGGCGGTGGCGT
>JAIOII010000147.1 GCA_019912685.1 Kofleriaceae bacterium | reverse complement strand
CGAGCAGAAGACGGATCGCGCGGCGGTGCTCGCGGCGCTCGAGGAGTGCGCCGGCAACCAGACCCGCGCCGCCCGGAAGCTGGGCATCCCGCGCACGACGCTCGTGACCAAGCTGCGCCTCTACCGGATCCCGCGCCCGCGCACGTGACGACCGGCCGCGGCCAGGCCGCGGCCAGGCCGGCCGGTCCCCCGCGGCATCGCGCACGGCGACGGGCACGCGCCGATGTCGGCGATTGCGCGTCGGCGTCGGCCGGCGGCTGAACAATTCGTGCGGCCGGATCGTACGGCGGGTGTTGGCCCGCTGACACGGACTGGTCTTCGTGTACGGCGACACCGAGCTGGTGCATGCGTTGCTGAACGTCGTGGCATGGTGAAGACGTTCGAGCAGCTGACGGCGAGCGAGGTCCCGAGCGCTCCAGCGAATGTCCCGGCCGGTGCGCCGGGCAAGCGCGCGCTCACCGATCGACTGCAGCGGCGAGCGAGCGGCTCGTCGCCGCCACCCGCGCCCGCGCTGCAGCGGAAGGAGACCGTCGCGTACGAGGGGCTGTCCACCGACGTGAGCTACGTCGACAGCATCCTCGGCGTCGCGGCCGAAGGCACGAGCGGTCCGGCGAGCGCCTTGCCGTTTCTCGAACGCATCCAGTCCTCGTTCGGGAAGCACGACGTGAGCGGCGTCCAGGCCCACACCGACACGAAGGCCAGCACCGCCGCGACCTCGATCGGTGCGCATGCCTACGCGACCGGGAACCACGTCGCGTTCGCCGGTGACCCTGACCTCCACACGGCGGCGCACGAGGCCGCGCACGTCGTGCAGCAGCGCGCCGGCGTGCACCTGAAGGGCGGCGTCGGCGAGGAGGGCGATCGCTACGAACGGCACGCCGATGCCGTCGCCGACGCCGTCGTACGCGGCGACTCCGCGGAGGCGTTGCTCGACACGATGGCGCCCGCGTCGACCGACGGCACCGGCGTCCAGCTGAGCGCCGTGCAGCTGGACGAGATGGAGCTCGGCCCAGCCGGCCGTCCGGCGGGCTCTCCGGTCGGCGCAGGTGACAGCGGCGGTGGCGCGGGCCAGACGATCGGGCGAGGGCTCGGAACCGCCGCCAGGCTCGGCAGCGCCGCGTTGCCTCACATCAAGACCGCCTTCGAGACGATCCAGGCGATCAAGGGCATCTGGGATCTGCTGAAGCCGGGCGGGGGCAAGGGTGAGACCAAGCAGCTGCCCGAGGCGATCAGCGGGTACAACAAGCTCGAGCTCGACCGCGTGATCCGCTACGCCGTCGCCGAGAAGTACCTCGAAGAAGCGTTCGCCATCGGCCTCCGCCACGGGGTGGACTTCACGAAGTGGCAGAACGGCATGGCGCCTGCCGCGCCGGCGAAGGAACCCGCCGCGCCGGCGAAGGAAGGCGAGCAGAGTCCGACCGCGGCCCGGCCGTTCATCGCGGCGCTCGAGGGCCTCGCGATCGAGGACCTGAAGGATCGCGCGCTACAGGAGCTCAAGACCAAGGTCGCGTCCAACAGCGTGCGCATGGCCCCCGTGAGCTACTGGTGGAACGGCGCCGACGAGCGCGGGTACGGCGATCCGCCGAACTACCACGGCTTCGGCGGCGACCGCGACACGTGGGGCAAGGTCACCTTCCGGATCGCCGGCGCCAAGCTCCCCGAAGGCACGCCCGCCGGCATCCCGCAGGCCGCGTCGCACTTCGGCGTGACGCCCAACTTCAAGTACGTCGTCAACCTCGGCTGGTTCAACGCCGGGCGCGTCGAGACCGAGACGAGCGAGGACATGCTCGACGATCTGTCGATCCGGCACGTCGAGACGAGCTGGAGCGAAGGCGTGAACCAGCCCGTGGGTGCGCATCACCTCGCCTTCGAGTTCATCTGGGACGACTCGAACACGGTGCTCGACGTCGACGTCACCTTCTTCCCGATGGCCTGGTTGACGCACCTCGAGAACATCACGGCCGAGGGCGAGCCGGAAACCTGAGCTCCGTCATCGCCGCGCGAGCTCGGCGCGCTGCCTGCGCCACGTCGTGACGTTCACGCCCTCGATGCCGGCCTTCGCGGCGGTGGCGAGGATCTCGTCGAGGATCGCGAGCGCCTCGGCGCGGCGCCCGGCGGCGGCGAGGCGCGCCGACAGGGTCGAGCGCAGGACGAGGAACGTCGCGTCGTCGGGAGGCATCGACGTCGCGCCGATCTCGACCGAGCGGGTCGCGAGCTCGATCGCCTCGGCGTGACGGCCGCGGTGGCCGGCGATGCTCGCCTTCACCGACAGCGCGATCGCGGTGTCGCCCGCTTCCGGACCCCGGCGGCTGCGCACGCGCACGGCGTGATCGACCGCGGCCTCCGCGTCGGCGTACGCCTCCTGGTCCTGGAGCACCTGCGCGAGATCGAGGTAGACGCCGGCGGCGTCGTACGTGTCGGGGCCGTAGGCGCGGTCGAAGAGCGCGATCGCCTCGCGCAGCGGCGGGAGCGCCTCGTCGAGCCGGCCGGCGTACCAGTGCGCCTCGCCGACGCTCTGCAGGAGGCCGGCGAGGCGCACTGGTAC
>JAIOII010001487.1 GCA_019912685.1 Kofleriaceae bacterium | reverse complement strand
GACGAGGAGGACGTGCACGGCACGCTCGGCCTCAACTTCTTCGCGCCGTACAAGGTGTGGGCCGACTGGCACGACAGCGCGCTCTACCTGGCGCCCCGCGACGGCGACGCCGAGGGTGTCGCCGAGCGCATCGCGCGCTCGCACACGCCGGCTCCTTGCAGCTCGCGAGCACCGGCGCGTCCCAGCGCGCGATGCGCTCGGCGACACCCTCGGCGTCGCCGTCGCGGGGCGCCAGGTAGAGCGCGCTGTCGTGCCAGTCGGCCCACACCTTGTACGGCGCGAAGAAGTTGAGGCCGAGCGTGCCGTGCACGTCCTCCTCGTCGAAGCGGCGGTCACCGTAGGCGATCATCACGAGGCCCATCGCGCTCGCCGCGCCGAGCTCGACGTGGTTGGCGATGCCCGCCTTGTCGACGTTGCGCGCGGTCGCCACCTCGTCGATCGCCGAGGCCTTGTAGGGCACGGGCGCGAGGCGCGAGGCCTTCCAGCGGCCGGCCGCGAGCTGGCTCTGCACGGCGCCGAGGTCGAGGTGGAGCTCGGCCGCCACGCCGTTAACCTTGGCCTTCGCCACGCGCCGCGGCACGGTGCCCGTCGGCCCGCCGAGCGCGTTCGGCTCGTTGTCGCCGCGCTTCATGATCTCGCGTCCGTACGGGATGCGCATCGCGTTGGCCGGCGGCGCGAACGCCTCGCGCGTCGCGAGGAACGCGACGCCGGCGTCGCGGTCGAAGCCGAACACGAGCGAATCGGCGACGACGTCGCGGCCGATCACGCCGCGGATCGCGCGGCCGTCGGTGACGTACGCGCCGTTCGGGTGGAGCGTCACGACGCGCCCCTTCACGGTCAACGTCCCGACCGTCATCGCCGGCACCTCCGCGATCCGCGTCGGGCGTGACGTGTCGCTCTCGTCGATGAGGCGCGGCCCGAGGCTCGTGTGGAGCCCGAGCTGCCCGGCGAGGCTCTCGTCGATCGACGACGCCGACGCGTCGGGATCGATGACGAAGAGGAACGGCCCCTCGCCCCCGAGCATCACCGGCGTGATGAGGACCCCGTTCTCGAGCGGGCCGACGAGCGGGAACACCCAGGCGTCGCCGCTCGAGAAGCCGGGGGGCGCCCCGCCGGCGCAGGAGGCGGTGACGATCAGGGAGGCGAGCGCGACGCGGAGCGGGGTCATGGTGAGGGCCGGTGCATCCTACGTTAGATCCCGGAGCGGGGGTCCGGCGTTGCTAGGGCCATGACCCGGACCCGATCGCTGGCGTTCGTCCTCTCCCTCGCGATGTTTGGTTGTGGCGCCCACAAGAGCAAGGACCATGGCCGCGGAGACCCGATCGCCGTCTCGGATCCGGGAAAGGGCAGCGCGATCGAGGTGACGCCGCGCGCCCGCGGTGAGGTCAAGCCGATCAGCCAGACCGTCGAGAAGGGCCTCGAGTGGCTCGCCCGGCACCAGCTGTCCGGGGGCGGCTGGGGCCAGGGCGACGAGGCGGCCGGGATGGGGCACACGATGGACGGGATGCGCGACACCGCGAACGTCGCCGACACGTCGATGGCGCTCCTCGCCTTCCTGCGCGCCGGGCACACGCCCAACAAGGGCGCGCACCGCGACGTCGTGCACAAGGGCCTCGAGTACGTGCTGGCCGAGGTCGAGAACGCCGACTCCGACTCGCTCCACGTGTCGTCGGTGCGCGGCACGCGCGTGCAGGCGAAGATCGGCCCCCACGCCGACACGTTCGCCGCGCTGCTCGTCCTGTCCGAGGCGCGCGGCACGATGCGCGACGGCCCGGCCAACGCGCGCCTCGACAAGGCGCTCAAGAAGGTCGTGAAGAAGATCGAGCGGAACCAGCGCCAGGACGGCACGTGGGAGGGCGGCGGCTGGGCGCCCGTCCTGTCGCAGGCGCTCGCCGCCAAGGGCATGAACCGCGCCGCGCAGCGCGGCATCGAGGTGTCCGAGGTCGCGCTCGACCGCCTCGAGGATCAGGCGCACAGCCAGGTGAACCTGCGGACCAACACGTTCGCGGCGGACGCGGCGGCCGGCGTCGGGCTCTACGGCGGCGCGGCGGCGACGGCGGCGGCGCGCGACACGGCGACCACGCGCAAGGCGAAGGCCGAGAGCATGAAGGCGCAGCGCGCCAACGCGGGCAACGCCAACCAGACGCCCGACATCCCCACGCAGGCGGAGGTGGCGGCGGCCGAGGCGCGCGCCGCCGAGTCCGACGGCGCGGCGGCGAAGGTCGAGGGCGCGCTGATCGCCAACCTGGAGAACGACTCGTTCATCGCCGGGTTCGGCAACAATGGCGGCGAGGAGTTCTTGTCGTACATGATGATCAGCGAGAGCCTCGTGGCGAAGGGCGGGGACGAGTGGGCGAAGTGGGACGCGCAGATCACGACGCTCGTGAACAAGGTGCAGAACGAGGATGGAAGCTGGACCGGTCACCACTGCATCACGGGACGCACGTTCTGCACGGCGGCCGCGCTCCTGGTGCTCCTCGGCGACCGGGCGCCGGTGGCGATGGAGATCGCCGGGTAGGCTCGCGCTCGCCGTCGCGCTCG
>JAIOII010001486.1 GCA_019912685.1 Kofleriaceae bacterium | reverse complement strand
GATCGAGCCGGTGCTCGATCGCCGGCGCGCGCTCGCCCAGGCGCTCGCGGAGCTGCGCCGCGACTCGACGCGCGGGAAGCTGTGGGTCGGCGCGCCGTCGCGCGTCGCCCATGGCCAGCCCGTCGTCCTGACGTTCGCCGTGCGCGAGCAGCTCGCGGGCGCGATGTGGCTCTACGTGCGCGGCGACGATGGCGCGTTCCGGCGCGTCGAGCTCACGCCCGACGGCGACGCCTACCTGCGCGCCACGATCCCCGCCGAGCACGTGCGCGGCGAGCGCGTCGAGTGGTTCGTCGAGATCGGCGAGGGCGCGGCCCGGATGGGCAGCCGCGAGGAGCCGTACCGGATCGCCGTCGATCGCGACGTCGTCGAGCCGCCGCCGGCGCCGAACCGCACGACGATCTCCACGTCGATCGACTACGTCGACTTCGACGGCGGGCTGGCGAAGGGTTACGACCAGTACTACCAGGCCGAGGCCGACTTCACGTACCGGTTCCTGAAGCCGGTGCACGCGGTGCGCATCGGCTTCGGCTCGCTGTCCGGCAAGGGCGGCCCCAAGGACGTCATCGACGAGGCGGTGAACGACGACTGCCGCGACCAGAACGGGAGCTACTACTGCCGCTCGGTCGATTACACGTACGTCTACACCGAGGTCGAGCTCCAGCCGAAGCCGCAGGTGGCGATCATGCTGCGGCCGATGGCGGGCCTGCTCACGACCGATCGCGACGAGAGCATGGGCTCGCCCGGCCGCTGCCGCGACAGCACGCAGCTCGACGACTGCGAGTTCGTGACCGGCTTCGGCTTCCGCGGCCGCGTGCGCTTCGGCGACGAGCGCGGCACCAACCTCCAGATCGGCCTCGGCTTCACCGATCAGGTCGGCACGCTGTTCGAGGCGGCGTACCACTGGGCGCCGAAGCCCGTGGTACCCGTGAAGCTCGCGGTGCAGGTCACCGACCTGCCGGTGACCTCCGACTTCGGCGTGCGCCTCGTGTCGGACGTCGGCTGGCGCGGCACGAGCTGGGTGTACCCGTCGGTGCGCCTGTCGTACCAGGCGCGCGACATCGACCACGCCGGCTTCTCGGGCGGCCTCGGCGAGCCGGTCGAGATCGTCGCGGTCATCGACGGCGCGTGGGCCGAGCCGACGCTGCTCGCGCGCTATCGCAGCGGCGGCGGTGACTGGCGCGACGCCGCGTTCGAGCAGTCGTCGGCGGGCGGCTGGTTCGCGACCATCCCGGCCGAGGCGATCACGCCGCCGGGCGCGGAGTACTACATCGTCGGCGCCACCGCCGACGGCGAGGTCACGCACTTCGCCTCGGCCGCGGCGCCGCAGCCGATCCGCGTCGAGCCGACGCTGGTCGACCGCCTCGAGCAGCTCGACGACGCGCGCATGGGCAACCGCCGCGAGTCGGTGGCGCTCGACATCGACGGCCACGACTTCGGCAACCGCTACGGCAACCTCGACGCGTTCCTGCGCGCCGAGCTGCGCTGGACGCACCGCGTGTCGCGGACGCTGCACTCGATCGGCTTCGGCTTCGGCTCGATCTGGGGCCGCACGCCCGACTCCGACGGCGCCTTCGCCCAGGAGCAGGTCGCGCTCGCCCGCTACGGCATCGCCGAGATCCGCGTGCGCGCGCACCCGTCGGTCTTCGTCGACGGCAGGCTCGCCCTCGGCGTCTCCGACGAGGGCTTCCTCCGCGGCGGCGGCGGCGCGGTCACGTTCGGCAAGCCTTGGCGCTCGAACGTCTCGATCGGCGCCGACATGCTCGACGACCTCGGCCCGACGGGGTTCGTCCGCCTCCAGTGGGACACGGCGTGGCCGGTGCTCATGGGCGCCGCGATCGTCCGCACCGATCTGCCCGACGCGCAGGTCGCCGCCAACGGCCTGTACATCAAGTACGACCTCGGCTACCGCGTCCGCCCCGCGCTCACCCTGCGCGGCGCGGTCTCGTACGGCTCGCGCGACGGCGCCGGCCGCTTCGGCGGCGGGGTCGGAGTGCAGACCGACTTCTGAGCGGCCCCCGGAGGAAGAGGGGGAGGAAGAGGAAGAGGAAGACGGTAGAAGGGTAAGGGTAAGGGTAAGGGTAAGGGTAAGGCTCAGATCGCCAGCTCGGGGCTCGCGCTCGACCCGCAAACCGGGTGCCCGCGCGAACGTGACGAGGTGCGTGGCGGGCGCAGACCTCCGAGTCAGGATCCGAGCCTTACCCTTACCCTTACCCTCACCCTTCTACCGTCTCTTCGTGCGCGCTCAGCGAACGTCGACCCCCAGCTGCCACAGGATGAACGCATCCACATGCGCGACCTGACCGATGCGCTCGGTCATCGCCATGCCCTGGCCGTGGCCCGACGTCTGGCTCGTGCGCAGGAGGATCGGCGCGTCGCCGCCCTGCGCCGCCTGCATCGCGGCGACCATCTTGCGCGACTGCCACGGCGAGACGCGCGGGTCGTTGGCGCCGGTCGTCATGAGCGTCGCGGGGAACGTCATCCGCTCCGCGTTCACGACGCGATGGTACGGCGAGTACGCGTAGAGCGCCTTGAACTGGCCCTGATCCTTCACCGTGCCGAACTCGGTCGTGTTGAACAACCCGTTCGGCGAGAGCTCGACGCGCAGCATGTCGTAGATGCCGACCTGCGAGACGACCGCCTTCATCTTGTCCGGATGCTGCGTGAGCATCGCGCCCATCAGGAGGCCGCCGTTCGAGCCGCCCATGATCACCGTCTTCGCCGGCGACGTGTACTGCTGCGCGTGCAGGTGGTCGAGCACGGCCGCGAAGTCGTCGAACACGTTCTGCTTCTTCGTCAGCATCCCGGCCTCGTGCCACGCCTCGCCGAACTCGCCGCCGCCGCGCAGGTTCGCGATGACCATGCACACGCCGCGCGAGAGCAGCGGAAACGCGGCCCCGGCGAACCCCGGCGACAGGTTGACGCCGTAGCCGCCGTAGCCCGTGACCACGCACGGCACCGAGCCGTCCCTGGGCGCGCCCTTCTTCCAGATGATGTTCACCGGCACCTCGGTCCCGTCCTTCGACGTCGCCAGCTCGCGGTGCACCTCGTAGTCGTCGAGCGAGACCGGCGGCGCCGGCGACACCGCGTCGATCTTCGTCAGCGCGCCCGTCGCCGGCGCCAGGCGGTACCACGCGCCCGGGACGACGTAGGACTCCGACCACACGAACATGTCGCCGCCGAGCGCGTCGTCGACGAGGAAGCTCGACGACACCGCGGGCAGGACCGGGCTCTTCGCCGGCTTGCCGGCATGCGTGAACGCGCGGATCGTGTTCGGCCCGCCGAGCTGGTAGGTCAGGAACACGCGATCGCGCGTGAAGACGGCGGCCTCCTTCTCGTAGAAGTTGGTGACGAGCGCGTCGGCGCCCTCGGGCACGACGACCTTCGCCGCCGCGAGCTTGCCGGTCGCCGGCATGCGCAGCACCTTCCCGCGCGGCGCGCCCTTGCGCGACACGAGCCACAGGTCCCCGCCGGGGCCGAACTGCATGCTCACGATCTCGTCGTCCCAGTCCGCCAGGCGGCGCCAGCCCTTCGCGTCCTTGAGGTAGTGCTGGAACTCGCCGCCGTCGCCCTTCTGCACGGCGGCGAGCACGCGGCCGCGCGCGTCCACGTCCAGGCGGTACTGCGCGATCTTCGGCATGTCCTTGCCGAGCTCGTAGCGATCCTTCTCGAGCGGCGTGCCGAGCTGGTGGGACCACACCTCGATCCAGAACGCGCGCTCCTGCTCGGGCTTCTCGCCGGGGCGCGGGTAGCGCGTGTAGTAGAAGCCCTTGCCGTCCGGCGTCCACGCGACGTCGCCGCCGCCGGTGCCGTACTGCACGTCGGCGATCACCGGCTCGAGCACCTTGCCGGCGAGATCGAGCACGTGGAGCGAGCCCGCCTCGCTGCCGCCCGTGGAGAGCGACACCGCGACCTTCGTCCCGTCGGGCGACGGCACGAACCAGTCGAAGTAGCGCGTCGTGTCGCCGCCGGCGGCCGGATCGAGCACGAGCGTCGCCTCGGCGGCCTTGTCGGGCGACGCCATCACGACGAGCTCGCGCTGCTCCTTGTCGGGTTGCTTGCGCCACGCGAACACCTTGCCGCTCGCCACCTGGAACCCGCCGTAGCGCGTGATCGGCGCCGTGAAGTACGCGCGCACCTCGCCGGCGATCGCCGCGAGGCCGGGGAGGTTGTCGAGGAGCGCGCGCGCGTGCGTGTCCTGCGCGTCGCTCCACGCCTTGACCTCGGCGGTCTCGCCCTCGAGCCAGCGATACGGATCGCCGACCGTGACGCCGTGCAGGGTGTCGGTCTCCGGCCGCGCCTCCGCGAGCGGCGGCCGGGCGGACGGCGCGACGCCCTCCTCCTTCACCGCGTCCTCTCCCTCGCCGGCGACGCGTTCGTCCGCGACCGGCGGCCCTGCCGGTGGTGGCGCGCTCTTGCCTCCACACGCGACGAGCCCGAACCACGACGCGACGACGACCGAGACGACCGGGATGCTCCGCATTCCCGGTGTTGTAGCGCTACTTCGGGTCTTCCGCGCCGAGAAGACGCGGCAATGGATCGCCGCCCGCGGGTGCGAGCTGGCGCAAGCTCGACAGGTGATGGAGCAGGAGGTCGCGGTTGTCGCCGACCGACAGGTTCTGCAGCTCGAGCGCGCCGATGCGATCCTCGGGCGTGAACGCCGGCTCCTCGACCCGCTCCATCGAGAGCTTGTCGGGGCCGTAGCTCATGTGCTGCGCGCGCGTCGCGACGATCGTGTAGTCGTCGCCGCGGCGCAGCTCGAGCGTCACCTCGCCGGTGACCGACGGCGCCACCCACCGCGTGAGCCCGTCCTTCAGGAGGCACGACTCGGGATCGTACCACTTGCCCTCGTAGAGCAGCCGCCCGAGCCGCCGCCCGAGCGTCGCGTACAGGTCGAGCGTGTTCTCGTTGTGGATCGCCGACAGGAGGCGCTCGTACACGAGGTGCAAGAGGGCCATCGCCGGCGCCTCGTAGATGCCGCGGCTCTTCGCGTCGATCACGCGGTTCTCGATCTGGTCGCTCATGCCGAAGCCGTGGCGCCCGCCGATGCGGTTGGCCTCGACGAACAGCTCGTACAGCGAGTCGAAGCGGCGCCCGTTGATGGTCGCCGGCTGCCCCTGCTCGAACCCGACCGTGACCTCCTCGGCGGCGATCGCGACGTCGGGCTTCCAGAACGCGACGCCCATGATCGGCTCGACGATCCGCATCCCGCTGTCGAGGCGCTCGAGGTCCTTGGCCTCGTGCGTCGCGCCGAGCAGGTTGGCGTCCGTCGAGTACGCCTTCTCGACGCCGGTCTTGTACGGCTTGCCGATCTTCTCGAGGTACCGGGACATCTCGGTGCGGCCGCCGAACGCCTTCACGAACGCGCCGTCGAGCCACGGCTTGTAGATGCGCAGGCTCGGATCGACGAGGATGCCGTAGCGGTAGAAGCGCTGGATGTCGTTGCCCTTGTGGGTCGACCCGTCGCCGAAGACGTGCACGTCGTCGTCGACCATCGCGCGCACGATCGCCGTCGTCGTCACCGCGCGCCCGAGCGGCGTCGTGTTGAAGTACTTCTTGCCGCCGACCGACAGGTGGAACGCGCCGCACTGGATCGCGACCAGCCCCTCGCGCACGAGCCCGTCCTTGCAGTCGAGCAGCTTCGCGTCCTTGGCCCCGTGCTCGAGCGCGATCGGCGGGATGTCCGCGGGGCTGGCCTCGTCGGGCTGCGCGAGGTCGGCGGTGTAGCAGTGGACGTCGAGGCCCTGCTCGTTCAACCACGCCACCGCGCAGCGCGTGTCGAGGCCGCCCGAGAACGCGATCGCGAGGCGTGTCCCCTTGGGCGGCAGCGAGCGATAGATGCGAGACATGGGGATTGGGTATCACACGCTGCGGGACCGACTCATCTTCATGTTACGGTCGTCGCGTGGACATCGGCGAGCTCGAGCGCGCGCTCTCCGAGGCGCGGCCCGAGGCCGTCCAGCGCGAGCTCATGCAGCGGGCGCTCGCCGCCACCGGCGCGACCCACGGCGCGCTCTTCCTCTGGGACAAGAAGGCGGGCGGCCTCGTCCTCACCCATCACGTCGTCGAGGGCCTCACCGTCACGCTCCCGGATCAAGTCCTGACGCCGGGCTCTCGCGCCGGCATCGCCCTCCACTGCTTCGAGAGCGACGAGCCGTACCTCTGCCGCGACAGCGCCAGGGATCCGCACTACACGCGCTACCTCCTCGACGTGCGCTCGATCGCGGCCGCGCCCATCCGCTACCAGAAGAAGCCGATCGGCGTCCTCACCGTGTCGACGCGCGCCGCCGATCAGCTCTCGAAGGACACGCTGCGCGTCCTCGGCGAGCTCGCCGTCGCCGCCGCGCCGTTCGTGCGCCGCGGCCAGGCCGATCGCCAGAGCCGCGAGGAGACCGGGCGCCCGTTCCTCATCGGCGGCCTGTCGCCCGAGTGGCGCGAGGTCGAGCGCCGCATCGAGCTCGCGTCGCCGACCAGCGCGCCGATCCTCGTGCGCGGCGAGAGCGGCACCGGCAAGGACCTCGTGTCGCGCGCGATCCACGGCGCCAGCCGCCGCGCCGACAAGCCGTACGTCACCGTCAACTGCGCCGCGATCCCCGAGACGCTGCTCGAGAGCATCCTCTTCGGCCACGTGCGCGGCGCGTTCACCGGCGCCTCGTTCGAGAAGGTCGGCGAGTTCCAGAAGGCGGACGGCGGCACGCTCTTCCTCGACGAGGTCGGCGAGCTACCGGTCGCGCTGCAGGCCAAGGTGCTGCGTGCCGTCGAGCAGGGCGAGGTGCAGCCGCTCGGCTCGAACGCCGCGCCGGTGCGCGTCGACGTGCGGCTCATCTGCGCGACCAACCGCGATCTCGAGGCGATGGTCGCGAACGGCACCTTCCGCGACGACCTCTTCTACCGCCTCGGCGTGATGATGCTCGAGCTGCCGCCGCTGCGCCGCTACAAGGACCAGCTCGAGGTGATGGCCTCGGTCTTCGTCGAGCAGGCGGCGGCGCGCCACGGCAAGCCGGCGCCGCGCCTCACGCCGGCGACGATGGCGCGCCTCACCGCCTACGACTACCCCGGCAACGTGCGCGAGCTGCGCAACGCGATCGAGCACGCCGTGATCCTGTGCACGGGGCCCGAGCTCACCCCCGACGATCTGCCGCGCTCGTTCGCGCGCGCGGCGCCGCCCGAGCGCGTGGCGCGAAAAGGGCGAAGCGACGCGCCGACCCTGCGCGTCCTCCGCGAGCAGTGGCTCGCGCCGCTCGAGCGGCGCTACCTCGTCGAGCTCTTGGCCGAGCACCGCGGCAACGTGCGCACCGCCGCTGCCGCCGCCGGCATCGATCCGGTCACGATGTACCGCTTGCTCCGGCGTCGTGGGGTGACGCTGCGCAAGACGGCGCACAGCGACGAGTAGCGCCGTCGCCGTCGCCGTCGCCGTCGCCGTCGCCGAAAACGCCAACACGGCGGAGCGTCCCCTGCGCTCCGCCGTTCGCCGCCGCCGTCGTGCGTCGCCTCGTCGTCTTCCCCACGCTGACGATGAGTGACGCGAGCATCGCGATCACAGGAGCGGGACGACCGGCAGGAGGGCGATGACCGCGTCGCGGCCGCGCTCGGCCGAGTACTTGGTCGTGTAGACCTGCGAGGTCGCGATCACCTGCCCGTTGGTCGCGGTCAGATTGAAGTAGTAGCCGTTCCCGCTCGAGGTCGCGAGCAGCTGGTAGCGCGCCGCCGAGAGGCCGTTGTCGGCCGTCGAGAACGCGCCGTTGAGCGCCGCGGCCTTGGTCGTGTACTTCTCCGAGGTGAGCTGGACGGCGCCGTTGCGCGCGTGGAGGTTGAAGTACCACTGGCCCGCCGAGTCCTGCTTGACGGCGAAGCGCGCGCCGGTCGCCGTGTCCCACGCCTTCTGGTAGCCGGTGACGTTGCTGAGCGCCGTCTGCACGTCGGCCTGCGCCTCGGCGGCCGTCGCGTGCACCTCGCCGGTCGCGATCACCTGACGGTTGGCGGCGTAGAGGTTGAAGTAGCTGCCGCCGTTGGCCGCGGTGAGCACCTGGTACATGCCCGCCTGCTTGCCGTTCTCGAGCACCGAGAGGAGGCCGTTGAGCGCGCTGGTGCGGCTCGAGTAGCCCTGCGAGGTGAACACGATCTCCTGCGACTTCTCGAGGAGGTGGAAGCGGAACTGACCGTCCGTGCCCTTCCACAGCTCGACCGACGGGCGCGACGAGAGGTCGCCCCAGGAGTTGGACTCGATCGAGGTGATGTCCTCGGAGTCGAGGAGGTCCTCCTCGGTGGCGCAGGCGGCGGTGACCGAGGCGAGGGCGAAGGCGGAGAGGAGGGCAACGAAGCGGTTCGACATGATGGCGTCCCTTGAGCAACCACCGCGCCACAGTTACCCACATGTGGATCCACCTGGAATCACACGAATCCAGAAACGGCGTTGTTGCGTATCAGACGTATGTGTTGCATTCACGCAATTTTCGCTGCGTCATGACAACTGACCTGGCAGGGAAGGGCAAACCGTGGGCCGCCGTACAATGTTCGAGATGCGAGACCAGCGGCGCTTCGATCCGTTCGCGGAGGCCGGCGAGGTCTATCAGACGGGCACGAAGCCCGGCGCCGTGACGCTGACCCAGCACATGTCGGTGCAGCGCAAGGCGAGGACCGAGGCCCGCTCCGCGCCCGAGGCAGCGCCGCCGCCGGAGAGCTTCGCCTTCATCCAGGCGTACGGCGGCGAGCCGAATCCGGCGAGCACCGCCGCGTTCCCTGACGAGCGTCCGACGCCGTGGATGGCCGCCGAGCTCGGCACGAGCGGCTCGGCCGGTCCGCTGCCGCACCTCGATCAGATCCAGCGCTCGTTCGGCAAGCACGACGTCTCGTCGGTGCGTGCGTACACCGACGGCAACGCGGCGCGCGGCGCGGACGCGATGGGCGCGGAGGCCTACGCGACCGGCGATCAGGTCGCGTTCGCCGGAGCGCCGACGCTCCACACGGCGGCGCACGAGGCGGCGCACGTGGTCCAGCAGCGCGCCGGCGTCGCGCTCAAGGGCGGCGTCGGCCAGGCCGGCGATCCGTACGAGCGTCACGC
>JAIOII010001485.1 GCA_019912685.1 Kofleriaceae bacterium | reverse complement strand
GCCGGGCTCGCCAGCGAGCACGAGCAGACGACCTCGTCCCGCCTCGACGTCGTCGAGCGCACGTGATGTCTCCTCGAGCTCCCGGTCACGACCGACCAACACCCGCCGACCATATCGCGACTGCGGCCCACGCGGCTCCGGCCGAGACGGCGAGGACATCCGGCGGCGACCTGGTCACGGCGCGCGGAAGCCGCTGGCAGCTGATCACCGGCCCGTCAGCTCGCGAATCCCGCGCTCGAGGATCGGGTCCATGGCCTCGCCACCCTGCGGCTCGACCACGATCGGCGGAATCCAGCGTTCGCGCGGTGTTCCGTCGACGTGGAACAGACGTTCGTTCTGGAACCGTACGTCGATCTTCGTGCGAGGCAGCGTGACGCTCGTGATCCCGCCGCGCAGTTCTGCCATCGGCGTCCCGACGACGACGGCGCGGCCGAGCGCATCGAGCCCCACCGCCATGCCTTCGCCCATACTTCCCGTCCACCGATCGACGAGCACGACCAGCGGCCGCGCTTCGTGCGGTGCGCGCGGCACGAGCTGCTTGTTCCACGGCGCCTCGTCGCGACCCGGGACGAACACGCGCTGATAGTCGGCGGCCGTGGCGATGAAGCGTCCGAGGATCGGCTCGGCGACATCGGTCGAGCCGCCGGACGGCGTGTTGCGCAGATCGAGGATGAGCGCACGCGCGGACGCTAGCTCGTCGAGCGCGGCATCGAACGCGGGGATCGTGTCCGGGTTGCCGAGGCTGTTCTCGATCCGGACATGGCCGATGTCGCCGACGAGCCGTGCGGTCACCGGTGCCGGCGCGTCGGCGAGCTCCGGTGCGTCGAGCGCGTAGTCGGCGCACGCGCCGACCGCCGTACACGCGGTGAGCTGCCGGCGACGGTCGTGCGTTCCCGCGAGCAGCACGCGGAAGGCCCAGCTCGCAGCCGCCGGATCGCTGCGCCCGGTCACGGACGGGCGACGTGCCGCGAGCGCGGCCTCGATCGACTGGCCGCCGATCGCCACGACGAACATCCCCACGCGAACGCCGGCGCGTTCCGCTGCGGTGCCGCGCCGCACGGCGGTGATCACCGCGCGATCGCCGACGACCTCTCCCCATAGATCGGCGCCCGACGGGACCAGGCGCGGAGAGGCGCCGGTATTGGTCCCGAGGGAGACGTGGTGATCGTGAAGCTCCCCGATCACGTCCTCGAGGACGCCGATCCACGCGTCGCGGGTTCGTGCGTCGCGCGCGCGCGGCTCGTAGAACGCGCGGATCGCGCGCCGGTCGAAGTCCTCGAGGTAGACATCATCGCGTTCGAGGGTCGCGAGCAACCAGTCGAGATCCGCGATCCGATCCGCTGCTCCCGGATCGGCCGGACGCGGGTGCGTCGTGCTCGCACAGCCGAGCGCCGCGATGACGAGCCAGTGGGCCGACCGGTGAAGCATCGGCGCATCTTGCCACATGCGCGAACGCGTTCCGCCCCGCGACTCCCCGCGACCAAATGACATGCCGGAATCGTGCGAGCGGGGGGACTCGAACCCCCACGAGCTTTCGCTCAGCAGGTCCTAAGCCTGCACTGTCTACCAGTTCCAGCACGCTCGCGCGCGTGGACGTATAGCACGGGCGACTCCTCGCGAGCCCTGTTGCCCGGGGTGCTC
>JAIOII010001484.1 GCA_019912685.1 Kofleriaceae bacterium | reverse complement strand
GCTCGAGCGCGGCCGCGACCTCGCCCTGCCACGTCGGGCACGCCTCCTCGCCCGCGCGAGGCTCGGCGCAGCCCGCGGACACGACGGCGACGATGGCGAGGGCGTGGCGCATGGCTCACTGCGCGTGCACGACCTCGACGTCGTGCGACCGGCCCGGACCGTGACACGTCGCGCACGCCTCGGCGCCGCCGGCGCTGTTGAGCATCGCGTGCACCGCGACGTGCGGCGCGTCGTGGCAGCTCGTGCACACCGACGTCTCCGGCGGCAGGCGGAAGGTCTCGTTGACGATCCAGCTGTTCTGACACCCGGTGTTGGTGTCGGCGTCCGCGTCCTCGGTGCACGTCATCTCCTGCAGGATGCTCGGCACGCGGCCCTGCGACGCCGGCAGGCCGAACGTCCCCGGCTGGTGGCACGCCGTGCACTCGGAGATCGAGCGCGGGTAGCGCGTCTCGCCGAAGTCGTGCGTGTTGCTCGCGCCCGTGGTCGCGTTCGGCGTGCCGGTGCCGAGGACGTACGGCTGCGTGAGGTTCTCGCCCGCGTGGATCTTGTGGATCATGACGCGGAAATCCATGCTCTCGGCGAGCACCGTCGTGCCCTCGAGCCGCGGCACGCGGTCGGCGTTCGCGTTCTCCGGGTTGTGGCACATGACGCAGTACGCGGCGCCGCGGCGGTTGCCGCCGTGGAAGACCAGGTTGTAGTGGCAGCCGTCGCACTTGGCCGGGTCGATGATCGAGCGGCGCTCCTGGGCGACGGTGTCGGTCACGGCGAAGGCCCGCATCGGCGCCGTCGCGGTGAAGCGCGGGTTCGCGCTGTTGAGGTAGCCCTCCATGCCGATCGTGAAGCTGCCGCTCGCGTTCGAGGGCAGCGTGATCGTCGCGGGGAACGTGTACGTGAACACGCCGGCCGCGGCGTCGACCGCGGTGAGCGTGCCGACGGGCGTGCCGCCCTGGATCTGCGCCTGCGCCCACGGGTTCGTGCTCGTGCCCACGGTCCAGTAGGTGGAGAAGTCGCCGTTGGGGCCGGCGAGCGTCGCGCGCAGGGTCGCGAGCGGCGCGCTCTGGATGTTGCGCGGCTGCCCGTCGACGGTGACGCGGAAGGTGAAGGACGGCGAGGCGCCGGGCGCCACCGAGGCGATCGGATCGATCGCGAGCGTGAGCGAGCGCGACGTGTCGAACGACGGGTCGACGTGGCTGGCGACGACCGGCGCCACGCCGGTGGTCGCGCCGTGGCAGACGTTGCACGGCGACGCCGTCGTGACGCCGTAGCCGTGGCGGACCATGCCCACCGGCGTCGGATCGACGAAGCTGACGTCGTCGTGGCACGACGTGCACGACGCGATCGTCGGCTGCGTCTGCCAGTTGTTGCCCTGCGCGCCGCCGTGGCACGCGTCGCAGCGCTCGATCGACTGCGGGAAGTGCACGGTGCTGAAGTCGTGGACCGAGCCGCCGAAGCCGATGATCTGGTAGGTGCCGCCGGCGGCGACGCTCGGCAGGTCGGCGCCGCGGTGGATCTTGTGCAGCATCACCGCGAAGTCGACGGTGTTGCCGGTGTCCGGATCCGTCGTCTGCTGCGTGTGGCAGGTCGCGCACTGGCTCACGTGGTCGTAGCTGCCGCCGTGGGCCGCGAAGCCGCCGTGGCACGAGTCGCAGCGACCGTCCTCGACCACGGTGCGGGTCGCCATCGTGCCGCCGTCGGGGCGCACCGAGAACATCGCGCGGTCGCGGCTGGAGACGCCGTCGACCGTGCGGCGCGCGATCGCGATCACCGACTGCGTGCGCGCCGCGTCGAAGCCGGTGAGCGGCGCGGCGAACGTGTAGCGGTACGTCCCCTCGGTCACCGACAGCGTCGCGAAGTTGGCGGCCACGCCCTCGGTCGTCGCCTGCGTCGCGCCGCCGACCACGCGCGTCGTGTACGCGGTGTACGGCGCGGGCTGGCCCGCGGCGTCGACCCCGAGCTGAGCGAGCACGAACGACACGCTCACGGCGCCCTCGGTCAGGTTGCCGGTGCGATCGAGCGCCTTGCCGCCGGCGCCCGGCGTGTCGTCCAGCCGGAAGGTGACCGTCGCGCCAGCGGCCGAGACCGTCAGGTCGGTGACCTCGATGTCGACCGCGTCGCCCGTGAACCACGGGTTGGTGCCGTCGTCTCCCGGCGCACCCGGATCGCCGGTCGCGCCGCCGGCGCCGGGCAAGCCCTGGTCGCCGTCCGGCCCCGCCGGTCCAGCCGGTCCCTGCGGCCCCGCAGGTCCCTCGCACGCAGCCACGCCCAGGAGGAAGACCGTAAGAATCGACAAGCGCATGATGTCCGGCGCATCTCCAAGTCTCGTGCCATCAAATAGTTGCGGATTGACGCGGGTAATCTCGCAAAACCTGCGCCGATCGCGCAAGGGACCGCAGCGTGTGCGCAAGCGGTGGGCTCGACGAGGCTACTGGAGCTGGTACAGCCTGTGCTGGAAGGGAACCCATGGGTCACCCGCGATCGCTCCCGATGTTTCCCTCCCGGCTCGACGTCGCCTGCGACGTCCTCGCCAGCCACGCCCGCCCCGGCCCTCGCTACACGAGCTACCCGCCCGCGACCCAGTTCCGGCCGAGCTTCGCCGCGGCCGGCGCCGCGTCGGAGCTCGCGGCGATCCGCGACGGCGACGACATCTCCCTCTACGCCCACATCCCGTTCTGCTCCCAGCTCTGCTGGTACTGCGGCTGCAACGTCGAGGCGACGCGCGACCGCTCGAAGGGCTCGCGCTACGTCGACGTCCTGCTCCGCGAGCTCGCGCTCGTCGCCGGCGCGATGGGCGGCCGGCCGCGCGTCGTCGACATGTCGCTCGGCGGCGGCTCCCCCAACTTCCTCGAGATCGGCGACCTCGCCCGCCTGGTCGACGACGTGCGCCGCTGGTTCACGATCCCGCGCGACGCGATGCTCGGCATCGAGCTCGATCCGCGCGACACGCGGCCCGAGCAGATCGACGCCCTCGCCGCGATCGGCTTCCGCCGCGTCTCGGTCGGCGTGCAGGACTTCGACGAGGCGGTGCAGACGATCATCCACCGTCACCAGAGCGCCGACGCGACGCGCGCCGTGATCGAGCGCGCGCGGGCCCGGGGATTCGACAGCGTGAACGTCGACCTCGTCTACGGCCTGCCCGGCCAGACGCCGGCGAGCGTGGGCCGCACCCTCGACGAGGTGGTGCGCCTCGCGCCCGACCGCCTCGCGGTGTTCGGCTACGCCCACCTGCCCCACCTGCGCCCGCACCAGCGGCTGGTCGAGCGCGCCGCGCCGGTCCCCGACATCCCGCAGCGCATCGAGCTCCTGCGCGTCGTGATGGATCGCCTCGCCGACGCCGGCTACGTGCGCATCGGCCTCGACCACTTCGCGCGCCCCGGCGATCCGCTGGCGCGCGCCAGCGCCGAGGGCCGCCTCGGCCGCAACTTCCAGGGCTACGTCGTCCACGCCACCGACCGCCTGATCGGCATCGGCGCCAGCGCGATCTCCGACTCGGGGCACGCGTACTGGCAGAACCACGTCGACACCGAGGCCTGGACGCAGGAGGTGAACGCGGGCCGCCTGCCGGTCGTGCGCGGCGTCGCGCTCGCCGACGACGACGAGCTCCGGCGGTTCGTGATCATGCGGCTCATGTGCGACGGGCGCCTCGACTTCGCCGAGGTCGAGGCCCGCTTCGGGATCCCGTTCACCGACACCTTCGCCGCCGAGCTGACGGCGCTCGCCGCCGAGTACGCGGAGCTGGCGATCGTCGACCGCGCGCGCGGCGCGATCGCGGCGACGCCGCTCGGTCATCACCTCATCCGCAACATCGCGGCGGTGTTCGATCGCTACGCGCCGTCGTCGGGCTCGCCGTCGATCTGAACCAGGCGCTCGAAGATCGGCTCGGCCCGGCACACGGCCGCCCGCCCGCACTGCGAGTTGCAGAAGAGGAGCGGCCGGACG
>JAIOII010001483.1 GCA_019912685.1 Kofleriaceae bacterium | reverse complement strand
GCTCGGCGAACCGCGGGCATGGCCCCGCGCCCAACCCTGGATGAGACGGGCCTCCGCCCGACCACGCCAGACCGGGCACGGATGCGAACCCGCATGTCCAGCAGGTACGGCCGACTGGCCGATTTGCGGGACACCTCTTAGCTGCGGTAGCCGGGGTCGACCCGGTCGAGCTTGCGCAGGAGCCCGGGCCACGGGAGGGCGCCCATCTGGCCCTGCATGGCGAACCGGGCGTAGGTCGCGTTCGCCTCGATCGCCCTCGGCGGCAACATCAAGAGCTCCGAGCCGGCGGCCTTCGCCCGCACCTGCACCATGCACGCCGACTCGAAGTTGTACATGAGGAGGAACGCGTCGGGGATCGTCGCCGCCACGACGAGGAGCCCGTGGTTGCGGAGCATGAGGTAGCTCCTGTCGCCGAGGTCGGCCACCAGACGCGGCTTCTCGTCGGGGTTCAGCGCGATGCCCTCGTAGTCGTGGTACGCGAGCGACGGCAGGACGAGCGACGCCTGCTGCGAGATCGGCAGGAGCCCGTCCCTGGTCGCCGACACCGCGACGCCGTTGAGGCTGTGCGTGTGCAGGACGCACTTCGCGTCCTCGCGCGCCGCGTGGATCGCGCTGTGGATCGTGAAGCCGGCCGGGTTGATGGGGTACGGGCTATCGAGCACCTTGCGCCCGTCGAGGTCGATCTTCACCAGGCTCGACGCCGTGATCTCGTCGAACGTCCAGCCGTACGGGTTGATGAGGAAGTGATGCTCGGGCCCGGGGATGCGCGCCGAGATGTGCGTGAAGATGAGGTCGTCCCAGCCGTACAGCGCGACCAGGCGGTAACACGCGGCGAGATCCACCCGCAGCTTCCACTCGGCCTCGCTGACCAGCGCCTTCACGTCCGTCGTCATGGCCGTATCGTACGTCACGCGAGATCGCTCCCGCCTGCCAGCGTTCGTCCATAAAGCTGACATCCGGCTGTCAGGTCGCGCCTTTACAGTCGCGCGGACCTGAGCCATGGTCCGCGCTGCCGTGTCAGAGCTTTCCCGCGATCTCGCTTCCCTGAAGATCGACCGTGAGCCCAAGGCCGGAGGCCGCGGGCGTGTGCCGTCCTGGCTCATCTGGGTCGTCCTCGCCGGCGGCGTCGTCGCGCTGGCGTGGTTCGTGGGCTACCCGAAGCTGCAGGACGCCATCAACGTCAAGTCGGTCGAGACGGGCACGGTGGCGATGGTGTCGCCGGCGCAGGGACAGGTGCAGCTCACGGCGACCGGCTACGTCGTCGCGCAGATCTACGCCAAGGTCGCCGCCAAGGTCCCCGGCCGCATCGCCGAGATCATGGTGGAGGAAGGCGACGTGATCGCGGAGGGCCAGCCGGTGGCGCGCCTCGAGGACATCGATCAGAAGAGCGCGCTCCAGGCGGCGCGCGCGCGCACCGCGGCAGCCCGCGCCAGGACCGCGACCGCGCGCGCCGCGGTCGCCGAGATCAAGCTCCAGCTCCAGCGCGAGGAGCAGCTCGTCGCGAGCGGCGTCTCGCCCAAGGCGACGGCCGAGGACCTCAAGGCCAAGCTCGACTCCGCCGTGGCGGCCATGCGCGCCGCCGAGGCCGAGGCCGCGGCCGCCGACGCCGACGCGAAGAGCATCCAGATCCAGCTCGACAGCTTCCTCATCGTGTCGCCGATCCGCGGCACGGTCGTCGACAAGCTCGTCGAGGTCGGCGAGGGCGTGTCGCCCGGCTTCGGCACGCCCGGCGTGCTCGAGGTGGTCGACATGGACTCGCTGGTCGTCGAGATCGACGTCCCCGAGACCCGGCTGGCGCAGGTCGTCGACAAGGCGCCGTGCGAGATCGTCCTCGACGCGTACCCGTCGCAGCGCTACCGCGGCGCGGTGAAGGAGATCGGGCGTCGCATCAACCGCGCCAAGGCGACGGTGCCGATCAAGGTCGCGTTCATCGATCGGCCGAAAGAGGTCCTGCCCGACATGGCCGCGCGCGTCTCGTTCCTCTCCAAGGAGCTCGACGAGAAGACGCTCTCGCAGCCCCCGCGCCTCATGGTGCCGGCGGCCGCGGTCGTGTCGCGCGACGGCGCCGAGGTCGTGTTCGTCTACGACGACGGCCGCGTGCGCCTGACGACGGTGAAGGCCGGCCCTGCGGAGGGCGACTATCGTCCGCTCGAGACCCCGCTCGCCGAGGGCACCAAGGTCGTGCTCTCACCCGCCGCCGGTCTCTCCGACGGCGAGAAGGTCAAGGAGAAGAACTGATGGCTTCCGAAGGCAAGAACGGCAACGACAGCATCGTCACGCTGAGCGGCATCTCGAAGACGTTCTACCGCGGCAAGGAGCCCATCCCCGTGCTCGAGGGCCTCGACCTCGACGTCCCCGGCGGCTCGTTCGAGGCGCTCATGGGCCCGTCCGGCTCCGGCAAGTCGACCTTGCTCAACATCATCGCCGGCCTCGATCGCCCGACCAAGGGCACGGTCAGGGTCGCGGGCAGCGATCTGACGAACCTGAGCGACGGCGAGCTCGCCAGGTGGCGGTCGCAGAACATCGGGTTCGTCTTCCAGTCGTTCAACCTGATCCCGGTGCTCACCGCCGCCCAGAACGTCGAGCTGCCGCTGCTCCTCACCAACCTCTCGAGCGCCGAGCGCAAGAAGCGCGTCGCCACCGCGCTGCGCGTCGTGAACCTCGAGGACCGCATGGACCACTTCCCGCGACAGATGTCGGGTGGTCAGGAGCAGCGCGTCGCGATCGCGCGCGCGATCGTCAACGACCCCAAGATCATCGTCGCCGACGAGCCCACCGGTGATCTCGACCGCAAGAGCGCCGACGACGTCCTGCACCTGATGGAGCAGCTCAACAAGGAGTTCGGCAAGACCATCTTCATGGTCACGCACGACCCCGCCGCCGCCGAGCGCGCCACCGTGCAGCGCAAGCTCGACAAGGGGACGCTCGTATGAACATGTTGACGTACGCGCGCCGGAACCTGTTCCGGCGCCGCGGGCGGACCATCCTCACGATCGTCGGGGTGGCGCTCGCCGTGCTCATCTTCAGCGGCATCCGCACGGTCGTCGCCTCGTTCGAGGCCGGCGCCGACGCGGCGGCCAAGGATCGCATCGCGACGCGGCACAAGAACTCGATCGTGATGCTCCTGCCCAAGCGGTACATCGAGGACGTCCGCGAGCTCCCGGGCGTGAAGGCCGCGACCTACGCCAACTGGTTCGGCTCGAAGGATCCCAAGAAGCGGACGCCCTTCTTCGCGGCCTTCGCCGCCGATCACGAGACCTGGTTCACGGTGATGGACGAGATGGGCGTCGAGCCCGCCGTCCTCGAGGAGTGGAGGACGACGCCCAACGGCGCGGTGCTCGGCGACATCCTCGCCAAGACGCTCGAGGTGAAACCCGGCGACCGCCTGGTGATCCAGAGCGACATCTTCCCCGGCGACTGGGAGTTCAAGGTCGTCGGCATCTACGAGGCCCTGCGCAAGACGGTCGATCGCAACAGCATGGTCTTCCGCTGGGACTACCTGAACAACGATCCGCGCGGCGCGATCATGAAGGACAAGATCGGCTGGGTGCTGACGCGCATCGACGAGCCCAAGGAGAGCGCGGCGCTCTCCAAGCGGATCGACGCGACCTTCGACCAGCGCGACGACCAGACGGTCACGATGAGCGAGCGCGCGTTCCAGCTCTCGTTCCTCGGCGCGTTCGCCAGCGTGCTGCGCGCGTTCGACGTCGTGTCCGGGATCATCCTGCTCATCATGGCGCTCATCCTCGCCAACACGATCGCCACCGCGGTGCGAGAACGCACCCACGAGTACGGCGTCCTGCGCGCCGTCGGGTTCCAGCCCCACCACGTCGTCGCCTTCATCGTCGGCGAGTCGGTGCTGATCGCGCTGATGGGCGGGCTCGCCGGCGTGCTCCTCACCGCCGGGCTCATCAACGGCATGATGGGCCCGGCGATCGAGGAGAACATGGGCGCGATGTTCCCGTACTTCCGGGCGCCCATGGGGGTCATCTCGCTCGCGCTCCTCGCCGCGGTCGTGCTCGGGACGCTGGCGGCGATCATCCCGGCCTGGCGCGCCTCGCGGCTCAAGGTCACCGACGCCCTGCGGAGGATCGACTGATGAGCGCCAGCCGCAAGGAGTGGGGCCGCGCGCGAAGCGCGCTCCGGGGTAGCACCCACGACGCCGCGGCCGAGTGCGCAGCACGAGCCGGCGCGAAGGAGCAACGATGATGGTGCCCATCCAGTACAACCTGCGCAGCCTCTGGGTGCGCAAGGTCACGACCATCGCGACGGCGCTCGGCGTGACCCTCGTGATCTTCGTGTTCGGCGCGGCGCAGATGCTGTCCGCCGGCATGCAGCGCGCGATGAAGATCAGCGGCCGCGACGATACCGCCATCGTCCTGCGCGACGGCTCGGACGCCGAGCTCTCGAGCTCGTTCTCCGCCGACTTCGTCAAGCTCGTCAGCGAGCGCCCCGAGGTGAAGCAAGGCGACGGCGACGCCGCGGTCGGCGAGATCGTGGTGGTCCTCACCGTCGAGCTCGCCAGCGGCGACGGCATCTCCAACCTCATGGTCCGCGGCACGCCGCCCGAGGGCTACCGCTTCCGCAAGGAGCTGAAGATCGTGAGCGGGCGCATGCCGACGCCGGGCACCAGCGAGGTGATCGTCGGCAAGGCGATCCACGGCCGCTTCAAGGGGGTCAGGACCGGCGAGCAGTTCGAGGTCCGCCGCAACCGGCCGCTGAAGGTGGTCGGCGTCTTCTCCACCGGCGGCTCGTCGTACGAGTCCGAGGTCTGGGGCGACGTCGACGTCGTGCGCACGTCCCTCGGCCGCGAGGCGGTCGTGTCGTCGGCGCGGGTGCGCCTCCGGGACGGCGACCAGCTCCAGGCCTTCCGCTCGGCGGTCGAGGCGGACAAGCGGCTCGGACTCGACGTGATGCGCGAGACCGCCTACTACGAGAAGCAGTCGGAGATGACGGCCGGCTTCCTGAGCGGCATGGGCATCGCGTTCGCGGTCCTGCTCTCGCTCGCCGCGATGATCTTCGCGGCGATCACGATGAACGGCGCGGTCGCCAACCGCACGCGGGAGATTGGGACCTTGCGCGCGCTCGGCTTCTCCAAGCTGTCGATCTTGACCTCGTTCGTGCTCGAGGCGATCTTCCTCGCGCTCATCGGCGGCGCCGCCGGCACCGCGCTCGTGATGCTGCTCGGCATGTTCACGTTCTCGACGATGAACTTCCAGACGTTCTCGGAGATCGTGATCACGTTCCACGCCACGCCCGGGGTGATCATCAGCGCGCTCGTGTTCTCGGTCGTCATGGGCCTCATCGGCGGCCTGTTCCCGGCGATCCGCGCCTCGCAGGTCTCGCCGATCGAAGCGATGCGGGCGTAGCCGTCGCGGGCGTGCGCCAGGGCACACCCCTCGCGGCGCACCGGCAGGTGGTGTAGAGAAGAAGCCAAGGGGGTTCCCATGGCTTCTTCTTCGTTGCGTGCGCTCGGAGTGCTCGTGGTCTCGCTGGTGGTGTCCTTCGCCGCGGCGTGTGGCGGCGGTGGCGTCAAGCTCGACGATCTGCCCGACGAGCTCGTCGACGCGCTGTGCGAGCGGCAGGTGCGGTGCGGCGCGTACACGAGCGTCGCCGACTGCCGCAACGACGTGAGGACGCAGTTCGAGCAGATCCAGCGCGGCGTCGACGCCGGCCGCATCACGTACGACGAGGACAAGGCGGGCGACTGCCTCGACGCGCTCGGCGGCGCGTCGTGCGACTCCACGCAGGCGAACGTGCGCGAGGAGCCGGACGCCTGCCGCGACGCGCTGCGCGGCACCGTCGCCGACGGCGGCACGTGCTACGGCGACATCGAGTGCGTGAGCGGCGACTGCAGCGTCCCGGACTGCGGCATGGCGTGCTGCGCCGGCGTGTGCGGCACGACCGTCGCCGAGGTGGCGATCGGCGGCACGTGCAACGGGACGACCGGCCCGTGCGTCACCGGCTCGTTCTGCGACTCGAGCACGTCGACGTGCACGGCGCTCCGCGCCGCCGGCGGCGCGTGCACGACCAACAGCCAGTGCGGGTACGGCCTCTACTGCCTCGAGGCCGGCACGTGCGCCGAGGCGCCCAACCGCGGCGAGCCGTGCCCCGAGCAGTACTGCGCCGACATCGGCGATCGCTGCGACGCGACGACGACGACGTGCGTCGGCCTCGGCCGCGTCGGCGATGCGTGCGCGGAGGGCTTCGCCGGCCTGTTCGACTGCATCGCGCCGCTCACCTGCAACCAGACGACGCTCCAGTGCGACAACCCGCCGGCGACCGGCCAGCCGTGCCTCTTCTTCTGCGCCGCGGGCAACTTCTGCAACGCGAACGACGTGTGCGAGGCGACCAAGGCCAACGGCCAGGCGTGCCAGGGCGACTCCGAGTGCGACAGCCGCTACTGCGACGAGACGACGAGCATGTGCGCCGACGAGCCGGTCTGCGGCTGAACCGCCGGGCACGGGGCGGCGTTGGAGTATGATGCGCTCGTGATCGCGAGCGACGTCCCGGCGCGCACCGATGTCGTGGTGGTCGGCGCCGGCCTGGCCGGGCTGGCGGCGGCCGAGCAGCTGCGCGCCGCCGGCGCCGCGGTCGTCGTGCTCGAGGCG
>JAIOII010001482.1 GCA_019912685.1 Kofleriaceae bacterium | reverse complement strand
AGCCCATGTTGAGGGGCTAGTGGGTAACACCGTGGGGGTTCGAGTCCCCCTCCGCGCACGACACTTCGCCCTACGGCGGCATCTCGCGCCACGCGGCGCGCGGCGCGCATACAGTCGTGACATGCGCGTCTCGGTCGGATTGGTGCTCGCCGCCAGCGCGGGCTGCGCAGGTCCGGCGCGTCCGAGGGAGCCGGCGACACCCGCTCCCGCCAGCGAGAAGCCGCCGGCAGGCGACGTCAACCGAGTGATCGCGTCGCGGAAGCAGAACCTGCTCGCGTGCTACACGCGCGCGCTGGCGCACGAGCCCGAGGATTCCGACCTCGCGGGCAAGCTCATCGTTCGCTTCGAGATCGACGCGAAGGGCGCGATCGCCGAGATCGCGATCAACCGGGACGCGAGCACGATGGCCCACACGGGGTTCGAGGCGTGCGTCATCGGCGAGCTCCGTGGCCTCAGGTTCACCGACGGTCCGGGCGTCGTGAACTACCCGTTGCTCTTCGACCAGCCTTCTCGGTGAAGCCTTCGCCGGCTGACGAGGGCAGGTGTATGGTCGGGAGGTTCTTCGGCCATGAAGGAGCCAGCGCGTTCCACCAGCGACGAGCCCGCGCCCGATAGCGCGGCCGCCGAGGTCGATACGACGCTCCTCGACTGGTACCGAGAGTTGTCGCTCGTCGAACGGCTACGCGCCGCCAGCCGCGCTGCGGCCACCCTCGATCGGCTCGCGCATGCCGCATCCAAGAACCGCTGACCTCGAAGCGCTCTTGCGCGCGCTCAGCGACGCTGGCGTACCGGCGATCGTCGTCGGTGGCGCCGCCGCGGTCATCCACGGCGCGCCGATCACGACGCAGGACCTCGACATCGTTCCGCGCCTCGAGGAAGGCGACGCCCAGCGGCTCGTCGCGATGCTGACGCACCTCGATGCACGGTTCCGCCCCGTGCTGCCCGGCCGCGACATCGTGCCGAGTACGGAGCACTTCGCGGCGCAGGGGCAGCTCCAGCTCGTCACTCGTCACGGTCCGCTCGACATCCTCTGCCGGCTCCACGACCACCGCGGCTATGCGGAGCTCCTTCCCCATAGCCGCGAGATCGTCGACGCCGATCTGCGCGTACGAGTGATCGACCTCGACACGCTGATCGAGATCAAGCGCTCCACCGGTCGCGCCCGAGATCAGCTCGCGTTGCCGATCCTGATCTCGCTTCGCCAGCGCGCAGACGCCTGACCGGTAGGTGCCGCATCCAGCGGAGTGGCGAGCCCGGCGTCAGCGCGTCGAGGCGACTGCGCCCGGATCGCGCCGAACGCCCCGCGAGCGCGATACCATCGGAGGATGCGTCTCGTGACATGTCTCGTGATAGCCGCGGCGGCGTGCGGAGGCGGTGGGGATAGCGGCTCGGATGATCAACCCGATGCGCCGGCGTGCGATCCGGCGGTGCGCAGCTTCGACGTGCCGGACCTCACGGCGCCGGTGGTGATCCGGCACATGCAGGTTGCGCCGGCGACGATCGATGCGGCGTCCAGCGCCTACGCCGAGTCGATCCATCAGATCTTCCTCCCCGACGACCCCAGCATCACCATGCGCGACCAGCTCTTCGTGATGCTGCCGGGCACCAACAATCGAGCGCAGGGCTTCGAGAAGATCTCGCTCCTCGCCGCGCGCGCCGGTTATCCGGTCATCTCGCTGGCGTACGAGTCCGCGACGCATCCCAACGGCCTGTGCGCGGATGTCATCGGCGCCGACGCGGTGATGGCGTGCCGCACCGCGGTGTGGACGGAGAAGGCGTACGGCACCGACGTCACCGCCGAGTATCCTGGCGACGAGCCGAACTCGATCCACGGGCGGCTCCTCCGCCTGTTGCAGTACGCCGACGCGATGTACCCCGGCATCGGCGCCGATCGCTTCTTCAGCGGCAACCAGGTCCTGTGGAACAAGGTCGCGCTCGCCGGCTTCTCGCAAGGTTCGCTCATGGCCGGCTTCATCGGCAAGGACCACGCGCTGGCGCGTCTGGTCCTGTTCGCCGGCGGCTGCGACGCAGTCGAAGACGCGAGCGGTCCGATCCTCGCGCCGTGGTGCACCGAGGCGCGCGCGACGCCGGCGACGCGCACGTGGTCGGTGATGCACGTCGACGACGAGCCCGAGGAGGACACCGCGTTCGCCGCGGCCTTCGGGCTCACGGCGCTCGGTCCGTACGCCGACGCGAGCACCGGGTCGCCGAGCTACTGCACCGACACGCACACGCTCGAGTCGCACGAACCGACCGACTCGCCGCACCTCTCGGTCGCGCACGACAGCGAGCTCCCCGTCGACGGCAACGGCATCCCGACGCTCGCCGAGGACTACTACTACCTGATGACGGCGCCCTGAGCGCCTGGATGAACGCGGCGACCTGGCGCGTTGCATGGGCTGCAAGAACTGACCATGGATGGTGGAGCCAGCCATCGCTAGCGTGTCGAGAGGGAGATGGGGACCGACCGGGCATGATCGGCGAGGTCATCGGCAGCTACCGGATCGTCAGCGAGCTCGGCCGGGGCGGCATCGGCGTCGTCTATCTCGCCGAGCACGTCTCCCTGGGCAACCGCGCGGTCGTGAAGACGCTCCTGCCCCAGTACGGCGAGGACAAGGAAGCGCTCGCCCGGTTCTTCAACGAGGCCAAGGCGGCGACGGCGATCAGGCACCCGGGGATCGTCACGATCTTCGACTACGGGCATCACGCCGCCTGCGACGCCGCGTACATCGTGATGGAGCACCTCCAGGGTGAAGCGCTCGCCGAGCGGATCGATCGTGGGCCGATCGCGCCGATGGCTGCCGCCGCGATCGCGCGTCAGACGGCGTCGGTCGTCGGTGCCGCACATCGCGCCGGTATCGTCCATCGCGACCTCAAGCCCGACAACCTGTTCATCGTGCCCGATCCCGACATGCCCGAGCGCGAACGCGTGAAGGTGCTGGACTTCGGGATCGCCAAGCTCGCCGACTCCACCACCGCGGTGAAGACGCAGGCGTCATCGGTGATGGGGACGCCGATCTACATGGCGCCCGAGCAGTGCCAGAGCGCCGCGAGCGTCGACGGTCGCGCCGACATCTACGCGCTCGGATGCATCCTCTACGAGATGCTCACCGGCCGGCCGCCGTTCGTCGGCACGACCATGGCCCAGCTGGTCACGAGCCATCTGTTCGAAGCGCCGGTGCCGCCCGGCCAGCGCGTCGCCGGCATCCCGCCGGAGCTCGAACGAACCGTCCTGCGCGCCCTGGCGAAGTCGCCCGATCAGCGCCACCCCGACATGGCGCAGCTCGCGCGCGAGCTCGACGCGGTGATCGCCCGCAGCCCGGTCGCGCTGCCACCGGAGGCGCCCGCGTCGGCGACCGCGCTCGACGGAGGCGTCAACCGTCCGCCGACGCTGGCGACCACGCTCAGCCGATCGGTGCGCTCGATCGAGGCGCCGACGGCGTCCACGCACGCGCCTCGCCGCCGCGGGCTCGTGATCGCGATGGCGGCGGCGGGGATGCTCGTCGCGGGCATGGCCACGTTCGTGAT
>JAIOII010001481.1 GCA_019912685.1 Kofleriaceae bacterium | reverse complement strand
CGTCGGCGCTCGCGCTCGCGCTCGTGGCCCAGGCCGCCGCGTGCGGCGGCACGGTGCGCGATCCGTCCAGGCCCGACGCCGACGACGCGGTCGTGCGCGTGCGCACCACGGTCCCCGCCGCGAGCCTCTGGGTCGACGGCCGCTTCATCGGGCCGATCGGCGGCATGCGCGGCGGCTTCGCGCTCGAGCCCGGCAAGCATCGCGTCGAGCTCCGTCACGACGAGTACTGGAGCCACTACGAGGAGCTCGACCTCGCGCCGCGCCAGGTGGTGCAGCTCGACATCGAGATGGCGCCGGTCCTGCCGTAGCTGCGGCCGTTGCCTTAGTATCCCGGCGTGACGACCCCGCCGACGCCGCCGCCTCCGCAGCCGCCACCGCGTTCGCTCGCCACCGATCCGCTCGTGTTCGGCATGGTGAGGTGGCTCCTCATCCTCGTCTTCGTCGTGATCGGCTGGAACGTGCTGTCGACGCTCGCGTCGATCCTCGCGCCGATCCTCGCCGCGATGGGCATCGCCTACCTGCTCGATCCGGTGCTCGAGCGCCTGGTCGCGCGCGGCATGTCACGCGCCGTCGCTGCGACGATCCTCCTCTTCGCGTTCCTCGGCTCGCTGGTCGGCCTGCTCGTCTTCCTCGTCCCGATCATGATCGCGCAGTTCGCGCACTTCATCGAGGACCTGCCCGCGATGGTCGAGCGCGCGAGCATCTGGATCGGCGAGCGGACCGGCTACGACCTCCAGTCGCACCTGAACGCCGAGGAGCTGCAGGCGATGCTCGAGAAGGCGGCGGGCCCGCTCCAGCACCTCGCCGAGGTGGCGGTCGGCGGCGCGTTCGCCGTGCTCGGCTTCCTCGCCGAGATCCTGCTCGTCCCGGTGTTCGCGTACTACTTCATGCTCGACTGGAAGCACATCCAGGCGCGCGTCCGCCGCATCATCCCGCCGCGCAACCGCAACAAGGTGATCGACATCCTCGGCGAGATCGACGGCGTGGTCTCCGGCTGGGTGCGCGGCCAGGCGATCGTCACGTCGCTGCTCGCCATCCTCTACGCGATCGCCTTCTGGATCTTCGACGTGCCGCTCGGGATCCCGCTCGGCCTCCTGGTCGGCGCCCTGACGATCATCCCGTTCGTCGGCACGTTCGTCGGCGCCGCGATCACCGCGATCGTCCTCTTGCTCCAGTGGCCGGCCGACCCGACGTGGGTCATCGGCGGCACGGCGGGCACGTTCATCGGCCTCCACCTGCTCGAGGCCGCGGTGCTCACGCCGAAGATCGTCGGGCACAAGGTCGGCCTGTCGGAGTCGGCGGCCCTCTTCGCGGTCGTCGCCGGCGGCAAGCTCCTCGGCTTCGTCGGCATCCTCCTCGCGGTGCCGATCGCCGCGACCGTCGCCGTGCTCCTCCGCCATGCCGTCCGCTACTACGAGAAGAGCGGCTTCTTCGGGATCGAGGACGACGAGCTGGTCAACGTGAGCCCGGCGATGGCCCTCGTGATGACCGACGAGACGGCGACGGGAACGCGATCGCCCCCTCCGGATGCCCCCGCGGATACCGACGAGAAGTAAGCGCTTTTTCGGGGTCCGAGGAAATCGCTCCGGCGGCCCAACCAGGGCTTGCGCTGTGTTATAGAAAGCCAGCGTCGGGGGCCGTCAGCCCAGAATCATGCCGACGGAAAAAGAGGATTCAAATGAAGAAGATCCTGATTGCGGTTGCTTCGATGGCCCTCGTCGCTGGCTGCGGTGGCGGCGGTGCGGACGAGATGCTCGGCAAGCTGCGCAGCCACAAGGACAAGATCTGCGCCTGCAAGGACAAGGCGTGCGTGGAGAATGCCGAGAAGGAAATGATGGAGTGGCTGATGAAGAACGCGGAGAAGTACAAGGACGTCAAGCCGACGAAGGCTCAGGACGAGGCCGCGGACAAGATCCAGGACGAGATGGAGAAGTGCAAGGACAAGCTCGAGGGTGGCGGCGAGGCCGCGCCCCAGTGAGCAGTCGCTGACGCACTGATTCGCGTCCGTCGGGACGTTCACGCGCGGGGAACCTGATCAGGTTCCCCGCCGTCGTTTTCGGGAACGTGTTCGGTCGGCCGGATCTCCCGGAGCTACGCTTCTAGATGCGAAGCCCCGTCGTCCTGTTCGTGGTGGTGGTCGTCGTTGCAGGGTGTCAATCCGCTTCCCGGCCCCGGGCGCCGGCGCGGGACGCGCGGCGAGCGCGCTCCACCCCGATCGGGTGCTGGCACGCGAGGTCCTGGTCATCATGCGCGGCTTCACCGACGAGGCGTGCGCCTGCGCGGACCACGCGTGCGTCTCCGGGGTGCAGGCGCGCATGGCGGAGTGGGCCGCGCCCCGCCTGCCGCGGATCCAGGAGCTGACGCCCACCGCGGAGGAGAACGAGGCCGCCGAGGCGCTCCAGGTGCGGATGCAGGGCTGCCTCGCGCGGCTCGCGCCGCCGGTCATGCCCCTGACCGGCGCGGTCGTCCTGGGCCAGCTGCGCGGCTTCAAGGACGACATCTGCGCGTGCCGGGACAAGGCGTGCGTCGCCGGGGTGCAGGAGCGCATGCTCGCCTGGGCCGTGGAGAACCTCGAGGCGATGAAGGGCCTCGAGCCCACGAAGGCCGAGGGGGCGGAGGCGGAGCTCATCGACACCGAGCTCACCGCGTGCATCGAACGGATCGACGGCGCGACGCGCTGACGCTGGTAGACTCGTGGCGATGGTGCGCCACGTCCATGTCGTCTTGGTTTTGGTCCTCGGCCTGGTCCTCGCTCTCGGTCCCGCCGCCTGCAAGAAGAAGGGCGAGGCGATCGATCCGCTCGTCAAGGAGACGATGGACAAGCTCACCGAGGTGCGGGACAAGGGCTGCGCGTGCGCCAACCTCGAGTGCGCCACGAAGGTGCAGAACGAGCTCGCCTCCTGGTACCTGGCCAACGCGAAGCGGCTCGAGCCGCTGACCAAGAAGGCGACGAAGCAGCAGAACGAGGCCGGGCAGAAGCTGTCGACGGAGCTCGAGGCGTGCGTGCAGAAGCTCCAGGCCGCCGCCAAGTCCGCCGAGCCGTGACGCGCCTGGCGCTGCTGCTCCTGCTCTCCGCGTGCGGCCCGAGGCCGCAATCCGCTCCGCAACCCGCTCCGCAACCGCCGCCAGATCCGGCGATGACCGAGGTGCTCGACGCGCTACGCACGCAGCGCGATCGCATGTGCGCGTGCCGCGACGCGACCTGCGTCGACGACGCCGAGGTCGCGCAGTTCGAATGGGGCTTCGCGCACAAGGAGCTCGTCGACCGCGCGAAGCCGACGCCCGCGCAGCAAGCCGAGGCGACCGCGCTCATCGAGGCGACGGAAGCCTGCGCCCACGAGCTCCGCCCCGACCACTGAGCGTCAGATGACGTCGCAGAACTCGATGCGGCGCGGGACCTTGTACGGCGCGAGGTTCCTCGCGCAGTGGTCGATGATCTCCTCGGCCTGACACTGGGCCTTGGCGACGACGCGCGCGACGACCATCGCGCCGGCGAGCGGATCGGTGACGACCATCGCCTGCGCCTGCTTCACCTTGGGGAACGACTCGAGGCAGCCCTCGACCTCGCCCAGCGCGACGCGCTTGCCCTCGACCTTGACCACGTCGTCCTCGCGGCCGGCCAGGTAGAGGCGGCCGCTCTTGTCGAGCCGGCCGCGATCGCCGGTGCGGAACCAGCCCTGCTTGTCGACCGAGCCGATCGACGCCGGGCTCCGGGTCGCCGCCTTCGCCGACGACTTGCCGCCCGCGCCGCTCTGGCCGTTGTTCTTGGTCTCGGCGTCGTACGGACCGAGGGACACCGGCGAGAGCGCCTTCGAGCGCACCCACAGGATGCCGTCCTTGTTCGAGACCGGCTTGCCGTCGGCGCCGGTGACGCGCACGTCGACGCCGGGCAGCGGCTTGCCGACCGACGTCGGGCTCTTGCCGGTCAGATCGATCGCGACGGTGGCCGCCTCGGTCGAGTGGTAGCAGGAGAGGAGGCGGACGCCGTACTTGTCGAGGAACTCGGCGGCGACCGCCTCCTCGAGGCGCGAGCCCGCGGCGAGGTAGCGCGCCTTGGGGCTCTCGAGCTTCTTGGCGGTCGGCAGGCGGGAGAGCTCCGCGTACATCTGCGGCGTGCCCGGCAGGACGTCGACGTCGTGCTCGCGGATGAGCTTGCCCACGCGGCGCGCGGACAGCTCCTCCTCGAGGAACATGGTCGCGCCGAGCTTGAGCGTCGGCAGGAGCCCGAGGTCCCAGCCGTACGCGTGGAACAGCGGCACCGCGACGAGGATGCGGCTCTCGACCGTGAGATCGAGCGTGGCGATCGCGTGATCGACCGCGGCGACCGTGTTCTTGTCGCTGCGGAGGACGGCCTTGGGATCGCCGAGCGAGTCGGCGGTGAACAGGATCGCGATCGGATCGACGTCGACGTCGGGCGTGTCGCGCTTGAAGACGCTGCAGGTGAGCAGGGTCCCCTGCAGGCGGCGGCGCACCTCGGCGCCGGCGTCGACGCCGGGCGTGCCGGTCGTCGCCTGCGC
>JAIOII010001480.1 GCA_019912685.1 Kofleriaceae bacterium | reverse complement strand
AGCGCGCCGGTCCGGGTCCGTACGAGATCGGGCCCGGCCTCTGGGCCTCTGGGCCGGGGCCGACCGATCGATGTGAGCCTGGGACGGCGAATGCCTCCCGGGCTCTGAGCTTCGCCCTTGTCGACCCGACGGGTTTGGGGGACGCTTGCGACATGGAGTCCACGGCCGCGAAGCTGCTCCTGCTCGCGTTCCTCGTACCGGCCGCCGCCGTCTTCGTCCTCGCCTACCGCTACGCGCTGCGCAACTGGCTCGCCCGGTCGACCGCGACCTTGCCCGTCGCCGTCATCGCCAGCCGTCACGAGGCGACGCATCGCGGTGACCTCGGCCGCCGCTTCCACGCCTTCGCGATCGCGACGGCGTTCTCCTCCGTCTTCGTCATGGCGCTCATCGCCTGCGCGATGGTGCTGACGGCGATCATCGCCAGCACGTGATCCGGACGCGCCTCGTCGCCGCGCTGTTGATGGCGGGTGCATGCGGAACGGCGCCGCGGCCGACGACTGCGACTGCGCCTGCGTCTCCCCCTGCGCCGGCGCCTGCGCCGGCGCCGACCGCCGCGACCGAGACGCCACCGGAGGCGGCGACGACCGCCGCGCCAGCGGCGATCCCCGGCCTCGACCTGAAACCCGGCGATCGCGTCGTCGTCGAGCGCGGCGGCGTCTACACCTACGCCGGGATCTACGAGCGCGACGGAAAGGACCTCGCGCGCTTCCGCCAGGACGATCACAGCTACTGGATCGAGCCCGACAAGGCCGCGGACGCCGTCCGCCCGCTCATCACCACGGAAGAAGCCGAGCGCCGGCTCGCGATCCTCCAGGACGCGACCGTCTTCGACGACAGGCGGCCGTCACAGCCCCGCTACACCGATCGCCAGCGCGCGATCCGTACGCGATGACGTACGTCGAGCGGATGGACATGGAGCAGCTCGAGACGATGCTCGTCACCGAGATCGCGATCGTCCTCGGCGACGATCCGCGCGGCCTGGTCTCGGCGCTCCATGCGCTGCACGCGGTCGACGGCGCCTTTCGCTCCGACCCGCGGCGGCGCAAGCCCGATCCGCCGCCGCCGCCGCTGCCGCGCGATCCGTTCCGCTACGCGGGCCACGAGTATCGCGGCGCGTTCGCGGTGAAGAGCGGCGAGCTCGTCCTCGGCGACCCGATCTACACGCACGCCTGGCGCGACGAGCCAGCGACCGAGACGACGCGCTACAACGCGCTCGTGCCCGCCCGTGACGGCACGTGGCACTGCTATGTCGAGCTCGCCGAGGACCGCCGCGACCCGGTGATGTCGATGCTCGTCGTCCACGAGTCGATCGCCCGCAAGCCCGACGCAGCGCGGGCCGAGGCGATCACGAGCGCCAAGCTCTGGGTCGACTCGGGGCAGGTGGCCGCCCTCGACGCCGCGATCCGCGACGACGCCGCGTTCGACGATGCCATCCACCTCGGCGCCGACGTCAACGGCATCACCGGCGGCCGCGGGTGCTTCCACCCCTCCGGCGGCGGCGACGGCTCGTACCCGCTCTGGGTGCACACGACGGGCGGCGCCGCCGACCTGATCGTGATCGATTTCGCAGGTGAATCGCGCGACCTGCTCATCGATGCGCGCAAGCGCCTGCTGCGCCGGTGATAGAGTGCGCGCCATGCGCACGTCAGGGGTCTCGATCGCGGTGTGCTCGGCTGCCCTCCTCGTCGGGGCGTGCAAGGGCAAGGACAAGGCCGAGAG
>JAIOII010000146.1 GCA_019912685.1 Kofleriaceae bacterium | reverse complement strand
CCCGATCGCCGTCCCGGCGGTGCTCGCCCTCGGCGCCGTCGCCGCGGTGGCCGAGGGCCTCGCGCCCCGCGGCACCGACAACCTGCTCGTCCCCGCCTCGGTCGCCATGACCGCCGCGCTCCTCACCTGAACGGAGGCTCCGATGACCACCCACGTGCTTCCTCTACCCCGCGTCGCGGCGCGGCCGCGCGGTCGCGGATCGATCGCGGCCGGCGTGTGGCGGGTCGCGGATCCCAAGATCACCCTCGCGTCGGTGGCGTCGATGATCGTCGGCGCGACCGCCGCGGCGCACGACGGGCCGATCGCCTGGGGATGGCTCGCGCTCACCGTCGCCGGCATCTTCTGTGTCGAGGCGGCGAAGAACGCGTCGGGTGAGGTCTTCGACTGGGACTCGGGCGCCGACCAGGGCCTCACCGACGACGAGCGCACGCCGTTCTCCGGCGGCAAGCGCGTGCTCGTCGACGGGCTCATGACGCGCCGGCAGACCGCCGTGGTCGCGGCGATCGCGTACCTGCTCGCCGCCGTCGCCGGCGTGGTGATCGTCCTCTGGCGCGAGCCCGACGTCCTGTGGCTCGGCTTCGCCGGCGCGCTCCTCGCGTTCGGCTATCACGCCCCGCCGCTCAAGCTGTCGTACCGAGGCCTCGGCGAGCTCGCCGTCGCGCTCACCTACGGCCCGATCATCGCCGCCGGCACGTACCTCGTGCAGCGCGGTCACGTGAGCGGCGCGCTGGTCGCCGCGTCGATCCCGCTCGGGCTCGCCATCGGCGCCTTCCTCTGGATCAACGAGTTCCCCGACGCGCGCGCCGACGCCGCCGCCG
The DNA here is from genome assembly GCA_019912685.1 of Kofleriaceae bacterium. Taxonomy (GTDB): domain Bacteria; phylum Myxococcota_A; class Polyangia; order Haliangiales; family Haliangiaceae; genus UBA2376. The sequence goes on along the minus strand of JAIOII010000146.1, from coordinate 2,688 downwards.
GCAAGCGCACGCTCGTCGTGCGGCTCGGCCGCGTCCGCGCCGCGCGCTGGTTCCTCGGCATCGTCGTGACCGCCAACGTGCTGGTCGCGCTCCTGCCGCTCTTCTACATGCCCGTCAGCCTGTGGCTCGGGCTCGCCGGCCTGCCGCACGCGATCGCCGCGGCGTCCCGGCTCGCGCAGTATCCCGATCGACCCGCCCAGCTCGTGCGCGCCCAGGCCTGGACGCTCGCCTCGTTCGTGCTGATGGCGATCGGGCTCGGCGCAGGCTGGCTCGTCGCCTGAGGCACCGGCACATCGTTCGCAACGGAGGTCCGCCATGCATCGATTCCTCGTCATCTACGCCAGCGCGTTCGGACAGACCCAGGCGATCGCCACGAAGCTGGCGGAGCGCCTCCGCCTCGCCGGGCACACCGTCGAGCTCGCCGACGTCCGTGGTCGGCCGCCCGGGCCCGAGGGCTACGACGCCGTCGTCCTCGGCTCGCGCGTCCAGGCGGGCAAGCACGCCGCCGAGCTCGTCGACTACGTCCGCACGCACCGCGAGCCGCTCGCGCAGCGCGCGACCGCGTTCTTCTCGGTCAGCATGAGCGCGGCGACGCCGAGCATGGGCCCCGATCCTCACGACTACGTCGCGACCTTCCTGAAGGCGACCGGGTGGACGCCCGGGCGCTGGATCGCGATCGCCGGCGGGCTCCCCTACCGCAAGTTCAACCCCTTCCTCCGGCTCTTCATGAAGTTCATGAGCTGGCGAGGCGGCCACAGCACCGACACCTCGCGCAACCACGAGTACACCGACTGGGGTCAGGTCGCGCGCTTCGCCGACGACCTCGCCAGCGATCTCGAGACGAGCTTGCGCAGCTCCTCGACCCAGAGCACCGTGCTGCCGGCGAGCCCCAGCGCGACGACCACGCCCGGATCGAGCGGCACCGTGTAGAAGATCGGGTTGAGCGCGGGCACGAACACGACCGCGATCTGCAGGAGATTGCCGACGACGAGGCCGCCGATCAGCCAGTGGTTGCGCAGCACCGAGAGGCGCAACGCGCTCCGCCGCTCCGACAGGCAGTTGAGCACGTTGAACCACTCGCACACGACGAGGAGGGTGAACGCCTCCGTCCGCGCGATCTCGACCGGCACGCCGTGCTCGAGCCGCCACGCGAACCAGCCGAGCACGACGGCGACGATCACCGGCGTCATGAGGGCGAGCCGGCCGAGCATCGTGCGGGTGAGGAGCGGCTCGTCGACGGCGACCGGCGGCCGGCGCATCTCGTCGCCCTCCGCCGGCTCCATGACCAGGTTCACCGTGATCACGCCCTCGGTCACGAGGTTGTTCCACAGGATCTGCACCGCCATGAACGGCGCCGGCAGGCCGATCAAGAGGGCGCCGAGCAGGACCACGACCTCGGCGAGCGAGGTCGTGGACAGGAGCAGCACCGCCTTCTTGATGTTGCGGTAGACGACGCGGCCCTCCTCCACCGCGGCGCCGATCGTCGCGAAGTTGTCGTCGGTCACGACGATCTTGGCGGCCTCCTTCGCGACCTCGGTCCCCGTGATCCCCATGGCGACGCCGACGTCGGCGCGGACCAGCGCCGGCGCGTCGTTGACGCCGTCGCCGGTGACCGCGACGACGTCGCCGCGCCGCTGGAACGCCTCGACGACCCGCAGCTTCTGATCGGGCTGCACGCGCGCGAAGACGCGAACGCGCGCGAGCGCGCGCTCGAGCTCGGCGTCGCCCATCGCGGCGAGCTCGCGCCCGTCGATCGCGACGTCGCCCTCGGCGGCGAGGCCGAGCTGTTGTGCGATCGCGAGCGCCGTGGCGGCGTGGTCGCCCGTGAGCATGACCACGCGGATGCCGGCGGTCCGGCACGCGGCGATCGCGTCGATCACCTCGTCGCGCGGCGGATCGTTCTGCCCGACCAGCCCGAGCATGACCGCGCGCCCGCGCAGCCGCTCGAGGCCGTCGTCCGGCGAGAGCTCGCCGCCCTCGACGACGGCGACCGCGAGCACGCGCAGCGCGCGCTTCGCCATGTGCTCGGCCGCGGTGTGCACCTCGCCGTCGCGATCGGCGCAGAGCGCGCGCACGACCTCGGGCGCCCCCTTCACGAGGACGAAGGGCGTGCCGTCGCGGCGGTGCTGCGTCGCCATGAGCTTCGTCGCCGCGTCGAACGGGAGCTCGCGCTCCCGCGGCAGCCGCGCGCGCAGCGCACCCGGATCGAGACCGCCCTTGCGCGCCGCGGTCACGAGCGCCGCCTCCGTCGGGTCGCCGATCGCGACCCACTGGCCGTCGCGCTCGGTCACCTCGGCGTCGCTGCACAGGACGCAGGCCTCGAGCAGCCGGGCCAGCGCAGGGCCGCCGTCGGGCGTGATGTCGCCGTGCGGCGCATAGCCGGCGCCGCTCACCTCGAGCTCGCCCACGCCCGGAAGGTGGATCGCCGCGACCGTCATCTCGTTGCGCGTCAGGGTCCCGGTCTTGTCGCTGCAGATCACGGTGGTCGCGCCCAGCGTCTCGACGGCCGCGAGCCGGCGCACGATCGCGCCGCGCCGGGCCATCCGCTGCACGCCGACGGCGAGGCCGATCGTCATGGCGACCGGCAGGCCCTCCGGGATCATGCCGACCATCTGGCTGACGCCGAGCATCGCGATCTCCGCGACCGGCATGTCGCGGGAGAGGCCGAGCGCCACGACGAGGAACAGC
>JAIOII010001479.1 GCA_019912685.1 Kofleriaceae bacterium | reverse complement strand
CTTCGCAGCCGGCTTGGCCGCCAAGGACGCCAAGGCGGCTGCGCCGGCGGCCAAGCCGGCTGCGAAGAAGTAAGCCGCGGGTCGGGAGGCGGTTGCGGTGCTTGTCGTCGGGCTCGGCAATCCGGGCGCGAAGTACGCGCGCAACCGCCACAACATCGGGTTCCGCGTGGTCGAGGCGGTGGCGTCACGCCATGGCCTCGGCGAGCTACGCTCGGGCGGCAAGCTCGGCGGCCACAGCGCCACCGGCGTCATCACGACGCCGCGCGGGCGCAAGAAGGTCGTGCTCCTCGAGCCGATGGAGTTCATGAACCTGTCGGGCTTCGCCGTGCAGCGCGCGATGAAGTTCTACGGGGTGCCGCTCGAGGAGGTCCTCGTCATCCACGACGAGATCGACCTCGACGTCGGCGTCGTGCGGGTGAAGCAGGGCGGCGGCCACGGCGGGCACAACGGCCTCAGGTCGATCATCGAGCAGTGCGGGGGCAATGGCTTCGCGCGGGTGCGCGTGGGCGTGAGCAAGCCGCCGCACCACGTGGCGGGCAAGGACGTGAGCGGGTGGGTGCTCGGCGACTTCCCGGCGGGGATGGCGGCGCAGGTGGAGAAGATCGTGGAGAGATCCGTCGAGGCGGTCGAGGCGGTCGTCGGGCTGGGGGTCGGGGCGGCGATGAACGAGATCAACGGGCGAGCGATCGTCACGGGTTAGGGCCCCGGATCGGGCACGGGCACGGCACGGGCACGGGCACGGGGGCCTTGCGCGGGATGTGCGGCGTCTGCTAGAAAGCCGCCTTCCCTCGCTCGTCCCTCCCGTGGACGGGCATTTCCCGAGAGGCACACATGGCAAGACTGGAGAGCCTGCGCGACGCGCCCGGCACGTCGCGCGAATACGAGACCGTGTACATCCTGCGGCCCAACACCGCCAACGACGGCGTGGCCGAGGTGAACACGAAGGTCAAGGGCATCATCGAGGGCCTCGGCGGCAAGGTCCTCAAGGTGGACAACTGGGGCAAGCGGCGCCTCGCGTACGAGGTGTCGAAGGAGCGCAAGGGCATCTACCTGTACTGGCGCTACCTGGCGAGCCCGGGCGTGGTCGAGGAGACCGAGCGCAACCTGCGCATGCTCGACCACGTGATCCGTTACATGACGGTCAAGGTCGACGAGAACGTCGTCGCCGACGCGCGGCCGACCGAGGTCGACGAGGGCACGTACGAGCGCGCCGCCGCGACCGCCGCCGACGAGGAGGACATGTTCCTCTCGCGTGGCGCCGAGGAGCCCACCGGCTCCGACGAGGGAGACGAAGACGACTACGTCGCCCCCGGTTTCGAGGACGAACCGGTCGAGCCCCCGAAGGAGAACTGATCCATGTCCCGCATCGAAGAAGAGATCGACGACAAGGGCGACGACCGTGGCCGTGGCAAGGGTGGTGGCCGTGGCGGCCCCTCGCGCCGCAAGGTGTGCCGCTTCTGCAGCGAGACCACCACGCTCATCGACTACAAGAACCCGCAGCTGCTCCGCAGCTTCATCACCGACCGCGGCAAGATGGTCCCGCGCCGGATCAGCGGCTCGTGCGCCAAGCACCAGCGCGCCATCTCGGTCGCGATCCGCCGGGCGCGCATGCTCGCGCTCCTGCCGATCTCGGTCACCGGAGAGTGAGGAGCCCGCCATGCCCATGCAGGTCATCCTGACCCAGGACGTTCCGAACCTCGGCAAGGCCGGGGAGCTCGTCAGCGTCCGTCCCGGCTACGGCCGCAACTACCTCGTGCCGCGCGGGATGGCGGTGTCGGCCACGGCCGCCAACGTCCACCGCCTCGAGCACGACAAGCGCGTCATCGCGCGCAAGGTCGCCAAGGAGCGCGCGGGCGCCGAGGCCCAGGCCGAGCGCATCAACGTCGTGACCCTCCAGTTCGACCGCCAGGTCGGCGACGAGGACAAGATGTTCGGCTCGGTGACGAGCCGCGATCTCACCGAGCAGCTCAAGAAGGCCGGCGTCGACCTCGACCACCGCCAGATCGTGCTCGAGGCGCCCATCAAGGCGCTCGGCAAGTACGAGGTGGAGGTGAAGCTGTCGGCGGGCGTCACCGCGACGCTCAAGTTCTTCGTCGTCGCCAAGGCGAAGTAACCCGCGCGCACGTCGCGCGCGAAGCTGCGGTAGGGTCCGGTCGTGCAGCACACGATCGAGCTGGTCCCCGCGCCGGCGGACATCGACGACCTGGGCCACGTGTCCAACCTCGTCTATCTCCGCTGGATCCTCGAGGTCGCGCTGTCGCACTCGGCCGCGGTCGGCTGGGACGGCGCGGCCTACCGGCGGCTGGGCGCGATCTGGGTCGTGCGCCGCCACGAGGTCGACTACCTGTCGTCGGTGTTGCCCGAGCAGAAGGTCGCCGTGACCACGTGGGTCGAGGCGGTCAAGGGCGTCTCGTCGATCCGGCGCACGTCGATGCGCCGCGTCGCCGACGGCGCCGAGGTGTGCCGCGGCTCGTCGACGTGGGCGTTCGTCGACCTCGCGACCGGCAAGCCGCGCAAGGTCCCCGACGAGCTGCGCGCCGCGTTCCCGGTGGCGGCCACCGGCGTGACCGCGAGCGCCTCGTGAGCGAGGAGCGCGAGGAGCGCGAGGAACGCGACGAGTTCGCGCGCTCGCTCGCCGAGCTGCTGCGCGCCGACGCGCGCGTGGAGTCGGTCGAGGTGCGCGAGGACGAGTTCGCGCTCGAGGTCGCGCTCGGCGACGGCAAGAACCTGCGGCTCTTCCTCGACAACTACTTCCACGAGTCGGCGGAGCTGCCGCCCGGCGAGCGCGAGGTCGAGGTCCTGCGCCGCCGACAGGCGGCGCAGGAC
>JAIOII010001478.1 GCA_019912685.1 Kofleriaceae bacterium | reverse complement strand
GCGCTCGCGCTTCGAGCGGGCGAGCTCGAGGAACTCGAACGCGTCGGCGACCACGCCGGCGTGACGCCCCGACGCGAGGCCGTTCTCGCGCCAGTGGCGCTCGGCGTCGGCGATGGCCGGCGCGGCGAGATCGACGCTGGTGACGTGCGCGGCGCCGCCGAGGCCGGCCTGCACCGAGAAGCCGCCGCTGTACGAGCACAGGTTGAGCAGGCGCGCGCCGCGCGCGAGCTCCGCGACGCGCGCGCGATTGGCGCGCTGATCGAGGAAGAAGCCGGTCTTCTGCCCGGCGCGGACGTCGACGCCGAACCTGGCCCCGCCCTCCCGCATCATCACCCGCTCCGCCACCGTGCCCGTGCCCGTGCCCGCGCCCGTGCCCGATCTCCGCTGTCCTCTCGTCCACACCGCCGTCACCTCGATCCCTCCCTCCCTCACGCCCGCGATCACCGCGTCCATCCTCGGCCGCCAGAACGCCGCCGCGGCCGGGCCGTCGAAGACCACGACCGCGACCCCCGCGTACACGTCGACCGTCAGCCCGGGCAGCCCGTCGTTCTCGCCGTGGATCGCGCGCAAGGCGTCCGTTTCCCGCAGCTCGACCGGGATCCCCCGATGCCCCGCCGCCACCCGCGCGCTTGCTCTCGCCCAGTCAGCTCCGACCTCCGCGCCCGCTTCGCGCACGAGCACGCGCGCGCGGATCGGCGCCCCCGGCTCCACGAACGCCGTCGCGAACGCCCCGCGCTCATCCGCAATGCTCACGACCTCCCCCGCGTCCCCGCTCACGTTCCCGACCGCCTGATCGTAGATCCAGGGATGTCCGCGCTCGATCGCCCGCCGCAGCGGGCGCCTAAGCTGCAACGTTCTCACGTGCGAGGTCTTCCCGCGGCGAGCGAGGATGCCCGCCAGCGAGGAGGTGGGAGGGACCCGAGCCGGAGCGTACACACGTACGTGAGGACGAGGGAGGGGCCCACCGACGAAGCTGGCGGGCACCGCAGCCGGCGCCCCCGCTCGTACGCCGGATAGCCTTCAGTTGGAGACAAACTTCGTCAACACGTACTGCTGGCCGTAGCTGTTCTGGACCTGGATCGGCCCCGTCCCGTCGACGAACCAGAAGAAGTTCACGAGCAGGGGCGGCGCCTTCAGCTCGTTGGGCGGCGCCGGCTCGATCGTCACCTTGAGCAGCGTCTCGAGCCCGAGCTTGGCGGTCTTGACCTGCTGGCCGGCGCGCTCGCCGATGGTGACGTCGAGCGTCTCCTCGGGGAGGACGACATAGTGGCGCGACACCTCGATCGTGCCCTTGCGCATCGTGGGCGCGAGCTTGCCGGTCGCCACGTGCTTCCACTTCGCCTTCATGTCATCGCGCCACTCGAGGCCGGTGAGCTTGCCGGCCGCGAGGTTGAGCGTGCTGCCCTTGCGCTCGATGTCCTCGAGCTCGATGCCGTAGGTCTTGCCCGGCTCGCCCGCGAACCAGAACGCGTCGGGCGCGATCTGGAAGGTGCCGCCGGCGGTGCAGCGGATCGTGGTCGTGTGCACGCGGCCGTCGTGATCCTCGGTGAGCGTCACCGTCGTGGCGCCGTCCTTGGTCTCGACGCCGGTGACCTTGATGACCAGCTTCTTGGGCTCGACCGGCGTGAGCCGGATCTGCGCCTCGGTGAGCTGCCGCTCGGGCGGCGGCGGCACGGGCTCGTAGGTCCACTCGTTGCCCATCGCCAGCGGCAGCGCCGTGACGCCGCACGCCTTGGGCAGCTTGGCGGGGGCCTTGCCCCTGGGCTGGGCCAGGGCGGGGGAGGCGAAGGCGGCGGTGAGGACCGCGGGGACGAGCAACGCGGAGAGCTTCACGGGGCACCGGTTGTACGCCGAGCCCGTGGCCTCCCACAAGGCACACGTCGCTGTCCCTCCCTGGCGATGTGCGACGCGTGAGCGGCGTCGCGGGCGCTACCAGCAGGCCACGGGCTGCGCCGCGCCGATGTTGTTGATCAGACAGCCGAAACGCCTGTCCTGGCGCAGGTCGTTGAAGTCGGGATCGAGCGCGGTCTTGTTGCGGCCGAGCAGGCGATCGAGCTTCTGGTTGACCTCGGTCTTCCGGCTGTGGTGATCGCGCATGTTGATGAGGCGCTCGAGCATGTTGAGCGAGCACTGCGCGCGCTTGATCCGCGCGTACGCGGCCGCGAGGTTGTAGGTCGCGTGCACGTTGTAGGGATCGGCGTTGAGCGCGTTGAGCAGGCCGTCGACCGCCTCGGTGAGGAACGCCTCGCGCGTCGCCGGGTCGAGCTCCGCGCCCTCGGCCGCCTGCAGGCTCGCGACCGCGGCGTTGGCGAGCTTCTGCGCCTCGTCGATGCGCGGCTGGCGCTGCACCCACGGGACGGCGTCCTCCATCGTGGAGGGGCCGGAGGGATCGCAGTCGGTGCGTGCGGCCGGCGGGGGC
>JAIOII010001477.1 GCA_019912685.1 Kofleriaceae bacterium | reverse complement strand
AGGCGCAGCGACGCGCGAGCTCGCAGCCGCCGCCGGTGATGATCACCGTCGAGGTCATCTCGAAGCCCGCCGGCGCGGACGTCTACCTCGACGACAAGCTCGTCGGGAGGACGCCATTGCGCGTCGAGGTGCCGCAGAGCTCGACCGAGCTGAACCTGAAGGTGATGCGCAAGGGCTACGCCGACCAGGTCGTCTCGTTCACGGCGGAGGCCGACCAGTCGCTCGAGGTGAAGCTCGTGAAGCCGGCGAAGCGGCCGCGCGGCCTCGGCACGATCGGAGTCGGCGGAAGCGGCAGCGGCGGCGGCAAGGGCGTCGGCCGCGGCTTCATCCTGAGCTGAGCGTCAGCCGGCGCGACGCTTCGCGCGCCACTTCTGCACGGTCGACGGGATCGTGAGGAAGCCGATCGCCCCGATGATGAGGAGCGCGCCCCAGAGCTCGTTGCGCGGGACGGCCCGGTAGTCGTACGCCAGGTAGAGCCAGTACGACGACACGAGCCCGGCGAGCACGCTCGACGCGCGGTTCACCGGCACGCAGAACGTGTTCTCGCGCGTGTCGAGGAAGATGAGGCCGCCGCAGATGCCGGTGCCCTGCGAGAGCGCGCCGACCGCGAGCCCCTCGAGCACCACCGGCCGGTCCCAGAACGTCGTGAAGCCGGCGGTCAGCTGCGCGCCGCCCTCGCCGCCCAGGAACAGCGCGCCGAGCCCGAGGAGGACGAGCAGCGCCGGCGCCGACACCATGCCCTCCTCGACGAAGTAGCGCAGGTTGGCGCCGGGCTCGTTCGACTTGGCGAGCCGGCTCATGAGCGAGAGCCGCACGAAGTAGAAGGCGAGGTAGAGCCCGACGTCGATCGCGCACAGGAGCGTGAGATCGCCGCCGCGCTTCGGATCGAAGGCGAACGCGACGACGAGCGACGCGAGCGACAGCACCAGCCCCATCCACGAGAACCAGCGCACGTGGCGGCCGGTCAGGCGATCGATGACGGGCGCCATCACCAGCACGCCGCCACGCATGAGCAGCATGACGAAGACGATGCTCACGCCCTTGAAGGTGTAGGCGAGCGTCGTGGTGGCGATGATGCCGCTCGAGCAGAGCCCCGACAGGATCTGGAGGTTGCCGGGCCGCGGGATCTTCAGGCCCGCGATCTCGACGGTCCGCGCCTTGCGCCACCACCCGGTCGCCAGGAGGAAGATGATCAGCGTGCCGACCGCCGCCATCACCGACGGCGGCAGGATCTCCATGCCGCCGACCGGCGTGCCGCCGGTCTCGATGCGCCCGCCGGTCAAGAGCTTGGTCAGCGCCGCGTACGGCACATAGCAGGCGAAGTACCCGAAGGCCCACCACCAGATCGAGGGGGCACTTCGCCCGGTCACGCGTCGAGCATATCAGCGCGGGCTGCGAGCTGACCGCAGGCGGCGGCAATATCGCCGCCGCCCGAGTAGCGCCGGTGGCTCGCCAGGCCGGCGTCGGCGAGGACGGCGCGGAACGCCGCCGTCGCCGCGTCGCTCGAGCGCGCGAACGGATC
>JAIOII010001476.1 GCA_019912685.1 Kofleriaceae bacterium | reverse complement strand
CCCGCCGGCGACGGACCCCGACGCCGCGATCGAGGTCGACGCGGCGCCCGGGTCGGACGCCGCGACGATCGACGCGGCGGCGACCGATGCGCCGGGCGTGCCGCTCGCGGGCTTCGGCGCGATCACCGGCATGTGCGGCGTGCTCACGCCCGCCGAGCTCGACGGGACGAGCCCGCGCTGGTTCGATGGCCAGCTCGACTTCGGCACCGACCGCTACGACGACCCGGCCGAGCGCGATCAGCTCACGGCGGGCGGACGCGAGATCATCCTCGACGGCAACGCCGGCGGCAGCTCGCTCTACTCGGAGGTCTTCGCCTTCGAGTGGCTGGCGCGGTGCGAGCTCGCGACGCTCCTGAAGACCGAGACCGAGATCGTCTACGACATCGACGGGAAGAAGGCCGACCTGCTCGTCGAGATCGACGGGCGCAAGGTCGGCGTCAGCGTCGTCCGGTTCGTGAAGTACCCGTTCGACGCCGAGTACCTCGTCGCGGACGCCCTGCCGCTCGTCGAGCGGAAGCTCGAGGACCTGCGCCTCGCCACGACCCAGGTCTCCGCCGCCGATCGCTGGACGGCGCAGATGGTCGCGGCCATCGCCTACAGCCCGGAGCACGCTCAGGTGGCGATGCAGGCGTGGTCGACGCTCGACGCCGAGACGCGCGGCGCCACGATCCTCGTCGTCGTCGCGAGCGAGGGCGACGACGCGTTCATCTACACCGACCAGTGACGGGTCCGCACGATCACTCGCCCGTCGTCAGGTCGACCATGAGCTCGCTGCCGAGCGTCTCGAGGCTCGCGCGCAGGTCGGCGAGCGCGAGGCCCGTCGGGACGCGGAGGATGGCGCGCGCCGAGAAGAGGGCCTCGCCCGACATGGGCGCCGAGGTCACCGTGGACTCGAAGTCCTCGACGTTGACCGCGCGCTCGGCGAGGATGCGCGCGACGTCGCGCACGATGCCGACGCGATCGTCGCCCGTGAGCTCGAGGAGCACCTGCTGCGACGCGGTCGCGGTCGGCGTCGCGCCCGCCGGGTGCGCCGTCACCTGGAGCAGGCCGCCGAGCCCGCGCAGGCCGCCGACGAGCTCGTCGGTGCGCGAGCGCTCGACGGTGACGAGCAGGATGCCCGCGAACTGGCCGGCGAGGTGGGCCATGCGGCTGGCCTCCCAGTTGCCGCCCGCCGCGGAGATGCGCTCGGCGAGGGCTTCGACGAGCCCGGTGCGATCGGGGCCGATGACGGTGAGGACGAGGGACTCGCGCATGAGCGCAGCCTCGCATGGCGGACGGCGCCGCGCTACGGTGAGGACATGGACGAGGACGCGTCACCCGACGACGTGATGGTCGTCGAGCTCGGCGACACCCTCGATCTCCACCACTTCCGGCCCGCCGACGTCGGCGAGCTCGTGCCGGACTTCCTCGAGGACGCGCGCGCCCGGGGCTTCGGCGAGGTGCGCATCATCCACGGCAAGGGGACGGGGACCTTGCGCCGCCGCGTGCACGCGTTGCTCGAGCGCAGCCCGCACGTGGCGTCGTTCCGCCTGGCCGACGATCGCAGCCACTGGGGCGCGACCGTCGTGACGCTCAGGCCAGGAGGAGGGGAGGAGCCGCGCACACCGCCGCCAGGAGCGCGAGCGCGATGATCGAGGGGACGACGCCGACCTCGTCGATGAGCTCGCCGGCGATGCGATCGACCTGCTCGCCGGTGTCCGCCTCGGGGGCGCCGGCCGCGGCCAGCCGATCGACGATCGTGTGCGCGATCGAGCGACCGAGCGCGGCGACGCGCGCGCCGATCCATCCGCGCGGCGC
>JAIOII010001475.1 GCA_019912685.1 Kofleriaceae bacterium | reverse complement strand
CGGCTCCCGACGCCGACGCGGTTCCGGCGGCGGGCGCCGGCTCGCTCTTCTTCTCTTCCTTCTTGCACGCCGCGGCGAAGAGGGCGGCGGCGGTCAGCGCGATCACGACTCCAGACTTGGTGCGATCCACGGTTCCTCCAGAAGCAGGGACGCCACGGTACCATGACGGCGTGCGGCTGTTGTTCTTCGCTTGCGCTCTCCTCGTCGCGTGCGGCCGTTCCAAGGCGCCGCCGGATCCCGACGCCCTCACGCCGGCCGAGCGCGAGCGTCTCGCGACGCTCTCACCCCTCGGACCGGTGCCGCCGGATCCGACCAACCGGTACGCCGACGATCCGCGCGCGGCGCGCCTCGGCCACCGCCTCTTCTTCGACGCGTCCCTGTCGGGGCCGGGCACGGTGTCGTGCCGCACGTGCCACGACGGCCCGGCGCTCGACGATCGCCGGACCCCGAACCACGTCTCGACCGGCACCGGCACGGGCAGCCGCAACACGCCACCGGTGCTGAACGCGTCGTACTACCGCTGGACCAACTGGGGCGGTCGCTTCGACTCGCAGTGGTCGCTCGTGCTCGGCGCGATCGAGAACCCGGAGGTGATGGGCGGCGCGCGGCTCGCCGTCGCGCACACGCTCTTCGCGCGCTACCGCGCCGAGTACGACGCGCTCTTCGACGTGCCGCTCGATCCGCGGCTCGGCGCGACGGAGACGATGGCGGACGTCGATCCCGCGATCGTCGATCGCGTCTTCGCCAACGCCGGCAAGGCGGTGGCCGCGTACATGCGCACGCTCGTCGCGCGCGACGCGCCGTTCGATCGCTACGTCGCGGGTGACGCGTCCGCGATCTCGCCGGCGGCGCGGCGCGGGCTGCGCCTGTTCCTCCAGCACTGCGAGTCGTGCCACGGCGGCCCGTTCTTCACCGACCAGCGCTTCCACGCGATCGGCGCCGTGCAGTCCGGCGCCGGCGTCCCCGCCGAGGACCTCGGCCGCTACACCGACGTGGCGCCGCTGCTCGCCAGCCCGTTCCGCAGCGACGGGCTACACAGCGACGGCCCCGGCATCCTCGACGGCGTCGCGCGCGACCCGTCGCAGCGCGGCCAGTTCCGCACGCCGACGCTGCGCAACGTCGCCGTCACCGCGCCGTACATGCACGCCGGCCAGCTCGCCGACCTCGCGGCCGTCGTGCGCTTCTACAACGCCGGCGGCGGCAACATCCCGGGCGTCGAGAAGTCGCCCGAGATGAAGCGCCTCGGCCTCACCGACGCCCAGCAAGCCGACCTCGTCGCGTTCCTCGAGACCCTGACCGACACGGCGCTGCCCGACGCGCTGCGCGCTCCACCGTGATCGAGACCGCCCATGTGATCGACCGCGCAGCGTGCCGCCCTTTGCCCGCTCCAGCCCTCCGGAAGCCGCCGCGACGAGTCTAGGTTCGGCGTGGAGGTCCTCCCATGATCGCGCAGCGCATTCTCTCGATGTTGTGGGCGCCCGCCCTCGTGGCCGCGTGCGCGGCGGAGCCGGCGACGTCGACGCAGGAGGCGGAGAGCCTCTGGCACTGGCCGCCCGACAACTGCCCGGAGGGGTGCGGCGACAACGCGGCGAGCGTCGGCGACGGGCTCGTGTTCCACCGGCTCGACCAGCGCGGCGAGCCGAACGGCGTCGGCCTGCGCCTCGTCGGCATGAGGGCCGCCGGGATGGACTGGGACGTCGAGGTGACCGGCGACCGGCTGAGCGGCGTGCGGCCGAGCGCCAGGCTCAGCGGTGGGCGGCTGGTCGGCGCGGAGCTCCTGTTGCTCGACAAGGACGGCGTCATCCACACGGTCGTGATCGCCGGCGTCCGCCTGATCCCGTACTGGGTCGGCGGCGGCGAGACATGGACCTACCGCCTCATGCACCGGCCGGTCGCGTCCCCGTCGGATCTCCAGCCGCTGTGCACGACCCGCGACGAGGCGCTGCAGGACGATCCGGGCTGGGAAGGGATGAACGCGACGGAGACCGTGATCTTCACGGGCGATCACTACGACGCGATCCGCAAGACGGTCGAGCCGCAGCCCTTCGGCTGGTTCAACATCGCATGCGCGGGCAGCGCGATGGCCAAGCTGCACCTGCTCCGCCACACCGAGGCGTCGAGCGACCCCGTCCACCGCACCGACTTCGGCGAGCGGCAGTCGATGTTCAAGATGATCACGGCCGATGTCTGCGGCACGGGCCGGCCGTTCACCAGCGACGGCGAGCGCCTCTTCTACATGGACGCCCACGAGTGGACCCGCTTCGATCCGGCGAACGCGCGCTCGCTCGAGGCGATCTGGAACCGCCACGGAGCGGTCTGCCTCGACGAGCCGCGCCGCCTCGCGGAGGAAGGTCCGGACCTCCTGCAGCTGATCTCCGACGAGTGCGAGCGCGC
>JAIOII010001474.1 GCA_019912685.1 Kofleriaceae bacterium | reverse complement strand
CCGCCGCGAGCTGCCGCTCGAAGTCGCGCTCGCTCATCTCCTCGCCGTCTCGGTCGCGATCGCGATCGCGCGCCGCCGCCGTCGCCGGCACCTTCACCGGCGACGTCATCATCGCGCCGAGCCCTTCGCGCTCGGCGCGCTGCTGCTCGTGCTCGCGCCGCGCCCGGTCGGTGTCCTCGCGCATCGCCTTCCAGACGCCGCGCGACACCGAGCGGCGGTCGAGGCCGACCTGGCCGCGCAGCTCGTTGAGCTCGTCCTGGGTGAGCTCGCGCGCGTCGCCGACCCGCAGCCCGTGGAACGTGAGCCCGGCGAACGAGACGCGCTGGAGCTTCTGTACCTGGTGGCCGAGCGCCTCGAGCATCCGGTGGATCTGGCGCGACTTGCCCTCGTGCAGCGTGATCACGAGCCAGTCGTGCTTGCTGCCCGCGCCGCGCAGGAGGTCGACCTCGGCGGGCAAGGTCACCGTCCCGTCCTCGAGCGTCACGCCCTTGCGCAGGCGCTCGAGGTCGCGGGGGCCGAGCTCGCCCTTCAGCTTCACGTGATACGTCTTGGCGACGTGGTAGCGCGGGCCGAGGAGGCGCGCCGCGAGGTCGCCGTCGTTGGTGAGGAGGAGGACGCCCTCGCTGTAGTAGTCGAGGCGGCCGACCGGCGCGACGCTCACCGGCAGGTTCGGCAGGTAGTCCATCACCGTGAGCCGGCCGCGATCGTCCGAGACCGCGGTGATGCAGCCCTTGGGCTTGTTGAAGAGGATATAGAAGTGATCCTGGGCGGCGACCGCCTCGCCGTCGACCTGCACGCTCGCGCGCTCGGGGTCGATCTTGGTGCCGAGCTGCGTGACGACCTTGCCGTCGACCGTCACGCGCCCGGCGACGATCAGCTCCTCGGCCTTGCGCCGCGCCGCCACGCCCGCCTGGGCGAGGTAGCGCTGCAGCCTGATCGGGCTCGCGCTCATGGCTACCCGTCGTTGCTCGCGTCGTCGAAGTTGTCGGGATCCGGGCTCCCCAGGATGCCCTCGGACATCGTCTCGAACGGGCGCCGGCGGTCGGCGGACGTCTCGACGTCGTCGGGCGCGATGACGTCGGCGGGCATCTCGGGCGCGAGGGCCTCGGCCGGGACCTCGCCGGCATGCTCGGGCGCGTCGGCCGGCGCGACCGGCGGGACCTCCATGCCCATCTTCTCGACGACGCTCCGGCTCTCCTCGGTCAGCTCGCTGTACTCGCGCAAGGTCGGCAGCTCGCGCAGGTCGTTGAGGCTGAAGAAGTCGAGGAACTCGCGGGTCGTGCCGTAGAGCAGCGGGCGCCCGACCTCCTCGCGCTTGCCGAGGATGCGGACGAGGTTGCGATCGAGCAGGAGCTTGAGCGTGGCGCCCGAGTCGACGCCGCGGATCTGATCGATCTCGGGGCGCGTGATCGGCTGGCGGTACGCGACGAGCGCGAGGGTCTCGAGCTGCGCGCGCGACAGCCGCACGGGGCGGCCCTGGATGAGCTGCTGCACCCACGGCGAGAAGCGCGAGTGCGTGCGGAACGAGTAGCCGCCGGAGATGTTCGACAGCACGACCCCGCGCTCGGCGTGCTCGCGGATCAGCCGCTCCAGCGCGGCCTGGATGCGCCCGGTGTCCGCCACGCGCGTGAGCTGGCGCAGCCGGGCGATGGTCAGCGGCTTGTCGGTGGCGAACAGGAGCGCCTCGACCAGCGACGTGAACGCGTCCTCGTCGAGCTGCGCCGCCTGCGGCCGGGTCGCGGCCTCGCCCTCCTCCTCCGCCTCCACGTCCTCGTCCGCGGACTCGCTCTCCCCCACCACGTCCGACTCCGAGTCCGATTCCGAGTCCGATTCCGATTCCGATTCCGACTCGGATTCCGATTCGGACTCGGACTCGGACTCCGTCACGGCCTCCGACTCGGCCTCGGTCTCCGCCTCCGCCTCCGCCTCCGCCGCAGCCTCACCCTCACCCGCACCCTCGCCGTCATCGACAAGGACACCGGCCTCGGCCGCCGCCGCCGCCAGGGCCGCGCGCTCGGCGCGCCCGCGGAGCTTCCGCTTCTTTCGCATGCCACTCACGATGGGTGTCCGGCTGTTTAGCGCACCGATCTGACGCCGGGAAGCCCTTGGGCCACCGAAGAAGCCTAGCGGTATTCCTCAGTTCCGACGACGGTCCGCGAGACCGCGCCGCGCAGGTCCTCGGCGGCGCGCGAGATGACGATGTCCTCGGCGCCGTCGGGCTGCGCCACGCTGATGAGGCGCAGCTTGGCCATCTCCAGGATCGCGAGCAGCGTCACCACCGCCTCGTGCCGGATCTCGGCCATCGACATCTCGACGTCGGCGCGCGCGAAGCGGAACATCGACGTGAACGAGAAGCTGCCCTCGGCCTCGAGCCGGTCGGTCAGCTCCGAGATGCGCTGGCTCACCGACAGGCGATCGATGAGCACGTTGTGCGTGATGCGCACCTTGGCCGCGCGCATCAAGCGATCGAGCGCCTCGATCAGCTTGTGCACCGGGAACTGCGCCAGCGGCGCCTGCGCGTCGGGGTCGACCTCGTCGGCGACCGCGTCCTCGATCTGCGTGCCGCGCCCCCATACGTTGCGGCCGACGACCGGGCGGTCGCCGAGCGACAGCGCGGCCTCCTTGTACTTCTGGTACTCGAGCAGCCGGCGGATGAGGTCGGCGCGCGGATCGAGGTCGGCGTCGTCGCCTTCCTCGTGCTCCTCGCCGGCCTCGCCGGCATCGGCTTCCGTGTCGGGCAGGAGCTCGCGCGACTTGATGTGGCAGAGCGTCGCCGCCATCACCAGGTACTCGCCGGCGACGTCGATGTCCATGCGGGTCATCGCGTCGAGGTACTCGAGGTACTTCTCGGTGACGAACGAGATCGGGATGTCGAGGATCGCCAGCTCGTGCTTCTTCACCAGGTGAAGGAGCAAGTCGAGCGGGCCCTCGAACACGTCGAGGGTGACCTTGTAGTCGGCGTCGGCCATCAGAGGTTGACCAGGCGCAGGACGGGATTGTCGAAGATCATGCCGAGCAGGTTGTACAGCTTCGACGCGCAGAAGCGCGCCGGCAGCGTGAACACCCGGCCGAGCGGCCCGATGAGGATGAAGGCCATGACGATGAACGGCGCGTAGACCGCGATCCGGTCCCACGTGTCGAGCCAGCTGCGCGGGATGAGGCCGCGCGCCACGGAGCCGCCGTCGAGCGGCGCCGCCGGCAGGAGGTTGAAGAAGAAGAGGACGAAGTTGAGCATCACCGCGTAGAAGAGCGCGCCCGAGACCGGGCTCGAGAAGGTGAGGACGCCAGTGGCGAGGAGCGCGGTGTGGATGATCGCGACGGTGGTCCCGAGGATGACGTTCATCGCGGGACCGGCGAACGAGATGTAGACGCGGCGCTTGCGGTCGTGGGTCGTGTGCTCGACCGGCTTGCCCCAGCCGAAGCCGAGGCCGCCGGTGCTGGCCAGGAACAGGAGCGGCAGGAGCAGCGTGCCGATCGGGTCGGCGTGGGCGAGCGGGTTGAGCGTCACCCGGCCCTGTCGCCGCGGCAGCCGGTCGCCGATGCGGTCGGCCGCGTAGGCGTGGCCGAACTCGTGCACCGCGACGGAGAGCAGCAACACGATCATGCCCTGGACGATCCAGCGGATCCGTTCGGGCGTGAGCTCCATGTCCATCGGGCGGACTATGGATGGTCGCGCCCCTCGCTGCAAGCGCGACCTGCCCGTCCGGCGGGGCTAACGTGCGCGAGGGTGCGCCTTCCTGTACTGCTCGATCAGGTGCGCGCGCGAGACGTGCGTGTAGAGCTGCGTGGTCGCGATGTCGGCGTGGCCGAGCATCGCCTGCACGGCGCGCAGGTCGGCGCCGCGCTCGAGCAGGTGCGTCGCGAACGAGTGCCGCAGCTTGTGCGGCGACACCGCGCCGCCGACCGCGCGCACGCCCGCGGCGCGCGCGTACGCGCCGAGCAGCTTCCAGAAGCCCTGCCGCGTCATCGGCCCGCCGCGCTCGGTGATGAAGAGCGCCGGCTGATCGCGCCCGCGCAGCCAGGCCGGCCGCACCTCCGCGAGGTAACGCTCGATCGCCGCGCGCGCCTCGCCGCCCATCGGCACCATCCGCGTCTTCCGGCCCTTGCCGGTGACGCGCACGTGGCCGGCGCGCAGGTTGACGTCGGCGAGCGGCAGGCGCACGAGCTCGCTCACGCGCAGCCCGCTCGCGTACAGGAGCTCGAGCATCGCGGCGTCGCGCGCGCCGCGCGGCGT
>JAIOII010001473.1 GCA_019912685.1 Kofleriaceae bacterium | reverse complement strand
ACCCGCTCCGAGCGGGGCGCCATCAATGCGTTGCTTGAGGCGCTCAACCAGCGCGGACTGACCCTGCCGGGTGATCGCCGGAGGCTGCCGCTGCGGTTCGAAGCCCACCTCTCATGAGATCATCGGTATGAACTCTGGCGCCCGCCGACATCGGACGCATGAACGCGCAAGACTCCGAGGCGCTTGTCGCGATGGTAGAGCGTGGCGCGATCGACGCGACCGCGGCGCCGCTCCTCCGCGCCTACTTTCGAGCCGTTCGCGATGCGTTCTGGTCTGACGCGCTCGCGGAGCACGGCTTGCTGACCGAGTCGACCTCCCGAGAGAGTCTCTTCTGACCGGCCGCATGCGTCATCGTGGTTGGTGCCGATCGCATCCATGCAACAAGCCGTCTTCCTCCACTTCACTGACCACTTCCCTTCCGCCGACGAGATCGCTCGTCGTGTCGAGGAACGAATCGGCCTGAAGGTCGAATCGAAGCTCCACGTGGCCACGGCACACCACTGGCTGCTGTCGTTCGCTCCGAACGGTCAGTGGAATGGGATCGAGGCAGCGGAGGTCTTTTTCAATGCTCGCGAGAAGCGCGCGAGCGTCGAGCTGGATTCTCCGCCGACGAAGATGCAGGCCGCGATCGTGGCAGCCCTCGAGGCCGCGGGCGGCGTTCCCTGGAAGGGCTGAATGCCGCTCGTCTCCCGCAGCATCCTCCTCCTCGAGGTCTCCGCGCAACGAGTCGGCGAGGATGGCGACCCGACGGGGTTTCATTCTGCATGGCGTTCCCTCCCAGCGATTGGCTCGGGAACACAGTGCAGGTCGTTTCAGAATGTGACTGCCGGGGTCGCGTCGCGCGACGGTCGCTATTCGATCACCTCGAGCTTGTCCACGGGGCTGACCGTCGGGATCGCCATGTTGGCGATGCGTCCTGGCGGCGATGCGTTCAGCTTGCCCGTGACGGCGACGCGCTTGCCGCGAAGCGCGTCGATCGTGTCGGCGTCCGGCTTCTTGCTCTCGTCCCACACGCTCTCGATGAGCACGGGGCGACCGCCGCCCGCGAGATGGACGGCGGGCCACGACGCCATGAGGCCGCCCTTGGCGTTATGGACGTCGTGGAGCTCGTAGGTGCCGACGACCGTGCACGTCGTCCCGAACGCGGCACGCACCTCGGCGTCGGTTTCGCACTTCGTGGACGTAGCAGCCTGCGGCGGCGAGGACATGGGCTTCTCCGTGGCAGTCGGGCCCGACGAGCCCGAGGAGGATGGAGTCGACGAGGATGGGCAGGCGACGCCGAGCAGGAGCGCGGCGGAGGCGACGCCTGCGCGCCGCGCCGAACGGAGCAGAGACATCACGCCCTCATTGTCTTCCTTTTCGGGCGGCGCTGCTCACTCGGGACGCACGCGAATCGTGGTCGGGTTCTGACCGTATTCGTCCTGACCCGAGGCGTGGTGCGTACGGATCTCCTGTTGCTCGTGGAATGTCTGACCGGCCTTGTTGGCCGGGCCGTACATCTGGAAGTCCCATGCGTCCTCGCCCGAGCCGGCGAAGTTCTCCATCGTCACGTGGTCGCCACCCGACTTCATCACCACGCCGCCCCAGTGGAAGTTCCACGCCGACTTGCCGTCGACGAGCTCGTCCTTGTTCGAGACGATCGAGAACGCCTCGCCGACCTCGGGGGAAGCGTACTTGTTGATGCCCACCTTCTTGTCGAACGCTTCGCGATCGGCGGGGTCCATTGACTGGTACTTGGTCCACGCCTTGGCGGGATCCTTGTCGAGCGTCGCCTTCAAGATGTCGTCGAGCATCATGTGCGGCGTGTGCAGGGTCTCTCCGCGATGCGTGTCGGTGTCGGTTCCGTACTCGCGCGCCGGCCCCTCGCGCTCGACGCTGTTGCTGCCGGTGAAGTACGCGATGATCTGCTCGAACCAGCCCGTCGGCGGCGTGGAGTAGACGGCCTTGCCCTTCAGGTTGTCGCCCTGCATGACGGCGTTGGCCGCGAGGCCGCAGTCATCCGGCCACTGCATGCCACCCGATGTGGCGTTGCCCTTGGTGCCGTCCTTCTTGTTCTCGGGCGACACGCGCGTGAGCGACTTGGTGACTTTGCCGTCGGTTACCGACATCGATCCCGAGCCGGCCTTGAGCGCGAGCCGGCTGCCCGTTGCGTCGAGCTGGCCGTTGGCGGTGCCGATGAGCGCCGCCTCCGCGTAGAAGTGGTGCGAGCCGTAGACCGGGCTGTCCTGGCGGATCGCCATGTCGAGGTTGTCGGCCACACGCCACGGCTTTCCGGCGATGGTCTGATCGAGGTAGCACTGGATCGTCACGCCGGGTCCGACGCTCACCTCGGTCGAGTTGACGCGCTCACCGCGCGCGGCGCGCGCGCCCATGTCGTCGGCCTCGCGCTCGAGCGAGCTGTCGTGATTCACGGCGCCGCTGGCCTTGGCCTGCGCCGGCGCGCTCACCCGTCCCTGCGCTTGCTGCACGACGTGCGCGAGCTCGTGTCCGATGAGCTCGCGCCCGCGCTCGCTCTCGGGTTGGTACTGGCCGGGCGCGAAGTGAAGGTCGGTGCCCTGCGCGTACGCGAGCGCTCCCACCGACTGTGCCTGCGGGCCCTCGTGCACGCGGACTGACGAGAAGTCGGTGTTGAACGCGCTACTCATGAGCGCGTTCACGCCGGGGTGCAGCGGTTCGCCGGCGGCGGCGCCGCCGCTACCGGCGCTCAGGCCGGCCGTCATCGATCGCTTGCCGGCGTCGCCGGCGTGCGCACCGCCGTCGCCACCGGCGGACTCGTGACCGTCGCGATGCTGGCGTACGCGCATGAGTAATCGTAATACGGACGCCGGGCTCCGGAGCTACCCGAGCACTACGAGATCGCTGGGCGGACGGGCGGTTACGCGCCGGCGGCGGAGACGAACCAGCACGTGGTCGTGCGCTAGTTCTCCCCGCCCGTTCGCGACGATCGGTCGATCTCGTGCGTCTGGCCATGCGAGTGCCGCAACCATGAACCGCGCAACGGCCGCTCGGCTGGCCATCGCGACGCGAAGACGAGGATTTCGACCTCGATACGGCCGACGCGTGGGAATGCGGAGATCGAGCGACGAGGTGTAGCGGTCGACGCAGGCACGGCGGCGACCATGACGCTGAACGAGTACCGAGCGCACGTGCGTAAGCGCCGCGCCGCTCGCGCACCGAGATGATCATCTTGGAGTGCGGAGCAGCGGATCACCACCCAACGGAGCGCCCCAAACTGCGATGACGTAGACAACGTCGTGTGCGGCGTCGTGGACATAGTAGACGAAGTGTTTCGTGCGCCCGAGCAAGACGCGGCGAACGCCAGGAATCCGTGCCCGGCGGAAGCTCGTCCCGACGTCAGGCGTGTGCTCGAGCAGCGTTACGCATCGCTCGAACTCCTCGAGCACCAGCATCGGCGCTTCGCGGCGGTGTTCGAACCACCAGTGGACGATCTCGGTCAGTTGTTCTTCGGCGTCCGCGACAACGACAACGGTCGTCATCGGCTACGCAGAGCGGCGATGACATCCGAGGCAGCGCGGAAGCGGCCCGCCTTGATCGCTTCGAACCCGCGCTCCAGCGCGGCGTTCAAGCGAGCGAGCTCCTCGTCACTCATGTCGTCGTCAGGATCGGCCAGGCAGAGGTCGACCTCGCCTTCGGGGAGGCCTGCCGGTGCCTCACCCGAGATGCGACCGTTCTCGACGCGGACCCGGATCGCCTTCATGCGACGAGGGTACCGGCTTCGGCTGTCGGGTGCACGGTCAAGACCCGCCGGCCGCGCGAAGCGGCCGGAATGATTGTTGCGGAGCGACCCCGACGGGATTCGAACCCGTGTCGTCCTTTGCGCCGGGTCAGGCCGGCGGCTTCGTCGTCGTGTCGGCCGGGTAGGTGCCGAGGACGCGCAGCTCCGTCGTGAGCGGCTTCACCTCGGCGAGCGTCGCCTGGAAGGATTCGCTCGCGCCGTGGGCGAGGGCGTCGATGTAGAAGCGGTAGCTCCAGGGCTGGGCGGGGATAGGGCGGGACTCGAGCTTCGTCAGGCTGATGTTGCGGGCGGCGAAGCGCATCAAGATCTCGCCGAGCGCGCCCGGGCGATCGGAGAGGGCGAGGACGAGGGAGGTCTTGGCGGTGGCGCCTTCGGGCAGCGGCGCCGGGCGGAGGGCGACCTCGACGAAGCGGGTCGCGTTGCCGCGTTCGGTCTGGATGCCGCGCGAGACGATCGCGAGGCCGTAGGTCGTCGCGGCCGAGGAGCTCGCGATCGCGGCGTACGTCGGGTCGGCGAGCTCGCGGACCTTGCGGGCGGAGCCGGCGGTGTCGATCTCGACCTGCGCGCGCAGGTGCGGGTGCTCGCGCAGGAAGGCCTGGCACTGGGCGAGGGCCTGCGGATGGGACATCACGACGCGCAGGTCCTCGAGCTTCACGCCGGGGAGCGCCAGCAAGCAGTGCTCGATCGCGCTCACGACCTCGCCGGTGATCGTCAGGTGGCCCTCGGCGAGCAAGTCGTAGGTCTCGTTGATGCTGCCCGCCGTCGTGTTCTCGATCGGCAGGAGCGCGAGGTCGGCGGCGCCGTGGACCACGGCCTCGGCGGCGGCGCGGAAGCTGTCGGCGCCGGTCAAGAGCACGCCGCCGTCGCGGCCGGCGTAGGTGCGCTGCGCCGCCAGGTGGCTGTAGCTGCCCTCGACGCCCTGGTAGGTCACGCGCAGCGGGACGTCGTCGCGGCGGCGCACCGCCGCCTCCTGGTGCGCGACCGACATGTCCATCACGACGCGGTAGAGGCGCTCGACCTCGTGCGGGTCGAGGCCGGCCGCCGCCGCCTGCTCGCGCAGGCGCTCGAGGAGCAGGTCCTCGCGCACGCGATCGCGGAACGGGCTCGCCGCGGCCAGCTTCGCCTCGGCCACGTCCTCCACGATGTGCAGGCGCTCGGCGAGGAGCGCGATGATCTGACGATCGATGGTCTCGATGCGCTCGCGCAACGAGCCGAGGACGGGCGCAGGCGGATCGCTCACGCGCGAAGTCTACTCCCTCCGCGCCGACGAGCCGCGCTCACTCCACGTCGATGGCGCCGCCGACCTCCGGGCCCGGCTCCCACACGGCCGCGTAGACGGCGATGCCGGTTCCGACCGCGACCACGCCGCCCGCCGCCGCCCACACCCACCACGTGCGGTACCACGGCGTCGGCGGGTCGTGGCGCAGCGCGATCTCGCGCGGCCGCGCCGGCGACGCCCAGCTCAGCACCTCGTTGCCCGCCTCGTCGCTCGCGACCGCGTAGAGCTCGAGGCTCGTCGGCTTGCTACCGGCCACCGCCGGCAAGCGCACGCGCTCGAGC
>JAIOII010001472.1 GCA_019912685.1 Kofleriaceae bacterium | reverse complement strand
ATCGTGTCCGCGCGCTTGCGCCAGCCGAGGTGCAGGTTGGCGAAGTCGCTGTCGACGTGCGCGTCGCTGGGGCCGGCGCCGAACCAGCGCGCGCGCTCGCCGCGCACGCGCACGTACTGATCGGCCATGACGCAGACGTGCGCGCGCGCCATCGCGTAGCCCTGGCCGAAGCCGAGGCCGCCGCTGTCGGCGGCCTGCACGTGGGGCACGCCGTGCGACGTCCAGCGCACGGTGGCGCGGTACGTCGGCGCGCCGGCCGGGCCCGGCGCGGGCGTCGTCGTGGCCGAGGTCGATGGATTCCCACACGCCGCCGCGAGGAGGGCGGCTCCGACGAGGAAGCACCGCATGGCCGCGCACTATACCCGGATGCGTGGTAGACAGCGCCGGCCGTGCCCGATGACTCCGGTGATTCCGACGCCCGCGCCGCCGCGGCGGTGGCGCTGCTCGAGGAGCTGCTCGCCGATCCGCGCCGCGTCGCGGAGATGAGCGACGACCTGCGCCGGCGGTTGCTCGTCGCGGCGGGACAGCTGTCGCGCCCGGATCGCTACCAGCGCAAGGCGATGCGCAAGGGGCTCCAGCGCCGGAGCCGCGAGGAGACGAAGGCGTCGGATCGCGCGATCCTCGACGGCACGGGCATCCGCGCGCTGCGCCGGCTGCCGGTGTTCCCGAGCCTCGGCGCGGTGCCGCAGCTGCCGGGGCCCGAGACGATCGACGCGATCGGCGAGGAGCCGGCCGCCGACGACTGGCAGGCCGCCGAGGCGCGGCGCGACGAGCCGCTGCGCGTGCAGGAGGCCCGCAACTGCTACGTGTGCAAGGCGGACTTCCACGAGCTGCACCCGTTCTACGACGCGATGTGCGCCCGCTGCGCCGCGCTCAACTGGGACAAGCGCAACCAGACGGCGGACCTGCGCGGCCGCGTCGCGCTCGTCACCGGCGGGCGCGTGAAGATCGGGGCGCAGATCGCGCTCAAGCTCCTGCGCGCCGGGGCCGAGACGATCATCGTCACGCGCTTCCCGGTCGACGCCGCCCGCCGGCTCGCCGCCGAGCCCGACGCCGAGGCGCTGTGCGGGCGCGCGCACGTGTACGGCTGCGACCTGCGTCACACGCCGTCGGTCGAGGCGCTGTGCGCGTCCTTGTGCGGCTCGCTCACGCGGCTCGACGTCCTCGTCAACAACGCGTGCCAGACGGTGCGGCGGCCGAGCGGCTTCTACGATCACATGATGGCGGCGGAGACCGCGCCGTGGTCGTCGTTCGGGCGCCTCGAGCAGCAGGTCCTCGCGCGCTGGTACGGCATGAAGGCGCAGGCCGACGACGCGCACCGCTTGCTCGCCGACGGCGCGCACGACGTCGTGCCGGTCGCTGGCGCTCCTGGACTCTGGAAGTCCGCGATCCTCTCGCAGGTGCCGCTGCTCGCCGAGGACCTCGAGCGCGGCAGCCACCTCTATCCCGCCGGCCGCCTCGATCAGGACCTGCAGCAGGTCGACCTGCGCGACTTCAACTCGTGGCGCATGACGCTCGCCGACGTGCCGACCGCCGAGCTCCTCGAGGTGCACCTCGTGAACGCGGTGGCGCCGTTCGTCCTGAACGCGCGGCTCAAGCCGCTCCTCGCGGCGGTGCCGACGCGCGACGCGCACATCGTCAACGTGTCGGCGATGGAGGGGCAGTTCTACCGCCGCTTCAAGACCGAGAAGCACCCCCACACCAACATGGCGAAGGCGGCGCTCAACATGCTGACGCGCACGTCCGCGGCCGACTACGTGCGCGACGGCATCTTCATGAACGCGGTCGACACCGGCTGGGTCACCGACGAGGACCCGGCGACCATCGCGGCGCGCAAGGTCGCGGTCCACGGCTTCCACCCGCCGCTCGACATCGTCGACGGCGCGGCCCGCGTGCTCGACCCGGTCTTCACCGGCCACAACACCGGGCGCCATGTCTGGGGTCTATTCCTCAAGGATTACGCCCAGACGCCCTGGTAGCTTACAGCCGCCTTACACCGCGGGTCAGGCGTGATGGCACACTGGGCGTGTGCGCATCCTGGTCGTCGAAGACGAGGCCGGCCTCCGCGAGGGGCTCATCGATCTGCTGCAGGGCGACGGTCACGACGTGACCGCGGTCGCCGACGGCGCGACCGCCGCCGCCACGGGCATCGCCGAGAGCTGGGACCTGGTCGTGCTCGATCTGATGCTGCCGCGGATGAACGGGATGGACGTGTGCCGCAAGCTGCGCGGCGCGCGTCCGGGCATGCCGATCCTGATGCTCACGGCGCGCGGCAGCGAGGACGACAAGGTGCGCGGCCTCGGCGAGGGCGCCGACGACTACGTCACCAAGCCGTTCTCGGCGCGCGAGCTCCTGGCGCGCGTGCGCGCGCTCGGCCGGCGCGCGCCGTCGGCGGTCACCGAGCAGATCGACGTCGACGGTGCGGTGCTCGACTTCGCGCGCCTGGTGGTGAAGCGCGACGGCGCGACGACCGCGCTCACGCCGCGCGAGGTCGGCCTCCTGCGCTGGCTGCACCGCCAGCGCGGGCGCGCCGTGTCGCGCAGCGAGATCCTCGAGCAGGTGTTCGGCCAGCGCGGCGATCTGCAGACGCGCGCCGTCGACATGGCGGTCGTCGTCCTGCGCAAGAAGGTCGAGCGCGATCCGGCGCACCCGAAGATCATCGTGTCGATCAAGGGCGCCGGCTACGCGTGGGGTGAAGAGACGCCGTGAGCTCCCAGCGGACGCTGTCGGCGGCGGTCTTGATCGTCGGTGCGCTCGCGGCCGTCCTGGTCGCGTGGTTCGGCAGCGGCTGGCGTTCGATGGAGAAGGAGCAGGAGGCGATCCTGTCAGCGGCGCGCGCCGACGCCGCCGACACCGCCGCCGTGCTCGCCGACGATCTGGTCGCCGAGCTCGAGCACCTGCGCGCCGAGGAGTCGCAGCGGCCGTACTACCACTACCAGAACCTCTTCCACGACCCGCGCGGCGCGAGCCTCGGCTGGAGCGTGGTGCCGTCGCCGCTCGCCGAGGGGCCGACGGAGCGCCTGGTCGCGACCCACTTCCAGATCGACGACGGCGGCGAGCTGACGTCGCCGACCTTCAACCGCGAGGTGCCCGACAACACCGCGCCGCGCGCGGCCGCCGACCTGGCCGTGCTCGCCGCGCTGGCGCCGGTGAGGACCGCGCTCGTGAACGCGCCCGATCCCGTGCAGGTCGCGATGGCGCAGCCCGTGTCGCTGCGCCCCGAGGCCGACGAAGATGCCGACGAGCAGGAGAACGGCGCGAAGGCGAAGCCGAAGCCGGCGCCGAAGAAGACGGCGAAGAACCAGGCGCTCGAGGACGCGAAGACCAAGGACGCCTTCGATGTCGACCCGTTCGAGAGCGACAAGGTCGCGATGGCGAAGAAGCGACGCGCGGTTAAGCAGGCCCCGGAGCCGAAGCAGCAGGTCGTGACGCTCGCTCCCGAGGCCTACGCGCAGAACATGCAGTCGAACGAGATCTTCGTGAATTCGCGCGCGCAGCAGCAGTCCAAGGCGCCGCCCGAGCCGGATCCGATCCAGGCGCAAGGGCCGATCCCGTCGGGCAGCGGTCCGGTGCCGCAGCTCGCGATGGAGCCGGAGACGCAGCAGGCGGCGCCGCCTCGCACCGCGCCGCGGCGCCAGGCGTCGTCGGCGCCGGCGCCCGGGCCGGCCTCCGTGACGATCACGATCAACCCGCTCGCCTGGCGCGCGGTCACCCTCGACGGGAAGCCGGCGCTCGTCGCCGTGCGCGCCGTGACCACGCCCGACGGCCAGCTCACGCA
>JAIOII010000145.1 GCA_019912685.1 Kofleriaceae bacterium | reverse complement strand
GACGAGCGGCATGAGGCGCGGCGCCGACGTCACGTCGATGCTCTCGAGCTTGTCGAGGCGCGCCGTCTCGAGCACGCTGCCGCGGTCGGAGTCGAACGCCTCGGCCAGCGCGATGCCGAACTCGTCGGCCTTCTGCGGCCGCGCCGCCGGCTCGAAGCGGGTCGCGGCGATGAGCAGCTCCACCGCCGTGCGCGGCAGGTCGAGCGGCTCGAGGGCCAGGTCGACGATCGACGCCCCGTTCTTGCGCTTGCGGTAGCCCTCGTAGACGTCGTCGTCGGTGAAGATGGCGCGGCCGGTGAGCATGTAGATCGCCATGAGCGCGAGCGAGTAGACGTCGGCCGACGGGCCGACCGTCTGGCCGGCGAGCTGCTCGGGCGCGGCCCACGACGGCGAGTACATCGCCATCTTCTGCCCGGACACCACCTGCGTATCGCCGGCGCGCGAGAAGCCGTCACGCTCGCCGGCGCGCGCCTCGTCGTCGCCGTACTCGTCCTGGAGCCACTTGGCGATGCCGAAGTCGGCGAGCTTGGGCAGGCGCGTCGCGCCGAGAGCGTTGAAGAGGATGTTCTGCGGCTTGAGGTCGCGATGGATGATGCCGACCGAGTGGGCCTCGGCGAGCGCGTCGGCGACCGCCATCGCGATGCGCACGACCTCGGAGGCCGGCTGCGCGCCGCGCTCGCGGATCAGCTGCGAGAGCGTCCCGCCGTTCATGTACTCGGAGACGTGGAACGGGATCTTGTCGTCGTCGTGCGCCGGGTCGCCCGCGAGGTGGCCGAAGTCGTAGATGCGCAGGGTGTTCGGATGCGTCAGCCGCGACAGCGCGAACGCCTCCTGCACGAAGTGCTCGTAGCTCGTCTGCGAGATGCCGGGGTCGCCCGGAAAGCGCGTGAACACCTTGATACACACCGGACGGGCGAGGCGCTCGTCACGCCCGAGGTACACGACGCTGTGGCCTCCGTTGGCGATGTGCTCGACGGCCCGATAGCGATCGAGCACCGTGTCACCGAGGGAGAGCGGCGCGGATGGCGAGAGCACAGGACCCCTGAAAAACGATCCTAACACCAAGTGATCCGGGCTCGCGCTAGCCCGGGAGCGCGAGATGTAGGGTGAGGTCGCGCGATGGAGGCCGAACCAGCCAGACCAATTCAGGCGCGGCGGCGGCGCTTCTCGCGGCGGTTCACGTGCTCCTCATCGACGAGGGCGACGTAGTCGAGGACCGGGACGGTCTCGGCGGTCGGCAGGGGCGCAATCCCCCGCAGCTCGCGCACGCGGTCGGTGAACACCCGCGCGACGTCGTCGAACGGCGGCAGGTCGGGGCGCGCGACGGTGGCGGGCGCGTCGCGCGCGACGTCGCGCAGCTCCTGGGCGAGCCGGGTGGCGACCGGCAGCGCGAGGCGGCTGCGCCGGATGAGATCCTGGAGGGAGTTGGCGAGGATCGGCAGCTGGTACTGGCGCGAGTCCAGCATCTCGAACGCGATGAACAGCACCTGGCGCGCGTCGAGGAGCCCGTCGGCGTAGAGCACGAGCGCCGCCTGGAAGTAGTTGAACACCGGCACGAGCCGCGGCCCGAAGCGACGGAAGCCGGCGGTCGGCGAGCGGCGATCGAGGTGGATGATCACGCGCTTCACGACGTCGCCGCGCGGCGCGCGCTCGGCGGCGAGCATCGTGCGCTCGACCTCGTCGGGGTACGCGCGCGCCGCCTCGAGGATCCGCTCGAGGTCGGCCAGCGGCACCTCGCCGGCGAGGAGGTCGGCGTAGAGGCAGTAGATGATCGCGTCGGCCTCCGCGTCGTCGCCGAACAAGGTCTCGGCGGGGGCCGGCGGGCTGCCGCCGCGGCTCTCGAGCAGCGCCGGCAGCTTGTACGGGATCTGCGCGCGCAGCGCGCGGAAGCGGCCGCGCAGGATGTTCTTGAGGTTGTTCTTGAGGACGAACTCGTCGGCCTCGACGCCGTCGAGCTTGAGCTTCGCGGCGAGCACCGTGCGCATCTGGCTCGGGCTGCCGCTGATGATGCAGACGCGGTGGCCTTCGCCGGCGCGCAGCGCGCGCAGGAGCGCGGTCGCGCCCGGGTACGCCTGCTTGTCGGCGGCGGTCTCGATCGCGCTCTTGATGAGGTCGCGCATCGAGTCGAACTCGGTCCGCAGATACGTCTTGTCGAGATCCCAGCGGAAGACGTGGCGCGGCGCCCTGGCTGTGGTCACGCGCTGCCCTCGACCGCGACCTGCTCCGGACGCTGGCGCGCGGTGACGTCGGCGACGCCGCGGGCGATGTGGCCGCACAGGTCGCCGCCGTGCGCCTTGGCCGCGACCTTGATCGCGTTGGTCACGGCGTTGGCGCTCGACCGGCCGTGGGCCTTGATGAAGAGGTGCTCGAAGCCGAGGAGCGGCGCGCCGCCGTACTGCTGCCAGTCGGTCACGGCCTTGAGCTGCGACAGCGCGCTCGACAGCGCCATGAGCCCGATGCGCCAGGTCAGCTTCTCCTTGTGCGCGTAGCGCGCCAGGCGGACGACGGTCTCGGAGACGCCCTCGAGCATCTTGAGCACGACGTTGCCGACGAAGCCGTTGCACACGATCACGTCGGCGACGCCGCGCGGGATGTCGAGGCCCTCGACGTTGCCGATGAAGTTGAGCTCGGTCGACTCGAGGAGCAGCTGGTGCGCGGCGACGACGGCGGCCGGCCCCTTGCCCGCCTCGGTGCCGTTGGAGAGGAGCGCGA
Source organism: Kofleriaceae bacterium (assembly GCA_019912685.1). Taxonomy (GTDB): domain Bacteria; phylum Myxococcota_A; class Polyangia; order Haliangiales; family Haliangiaceae; genus UBA2376. The sequence goes on along the minus strand of JAIOII010000145.1, from coordinate 1,662 downwards.
CGCGCGGCCGGCGGTTCTTCGAGACCAGGCTCGCGTACGCCGAGCCCATGATCGCGAACGTGACGAGATCCTCGGCCGACGCGTCGATGGTCGCGCCGCAGTCGAGGATGAGCGAGAACGGGTCGTTCCGGTCGCCGCGGCGCAGCTCGGTCGGATAGACCGACGCGAGGGCGGCGCGCCGCACGCCGGGGATGAGCTTCCACCGCCGCGCGCACGCGAGCACGCTCGCGCCGGTGTTGCCCGCGGACACCATCGCGTCCCCTTCGCCCTCCGCGACGAGCTCGGCGGCGACCAGGATCGACGCGTCGGGCTTGGCCGCGATCGCCTCGGCCGGCTTCTCGTCCATCTCGACGTACTGGCTGGCGTGGTGCACGCGCACGCGCGCGCCGTCGTGGCGCAGGCGCGGGAGGATGCCGCCCAGCACCGCGGCGTCGCCGACCAGGATGATCTCGGCGTCGGCGAGCGCGATCGACGCCTCCGCCGCGCCCTTCACGATCTCCTCGGGGGAGAGGTCACCACCCATCGCGTCGACGACGATCCGCTGCATCGGCGGCCGCGATCATGGCATGAAATCGATCCCCATGAGCGACACCGCCTCCAAACCGAACTTGATCCGCGCTGGCGAACACTCGTCACACGACGCCGGCCGCTGGTCCTTCTCGCACCCGCTCAACCCGGCCTCGCAGGTCGACGGCCTCGCGCTGTCCCGCCTCGTCGGCCTCGAGCGCGTCGCGGTCAACCTGATCCGCGTGCCCGCCGGCAAGGAGTCGTTCGCGTACCACGCGCACGCCGCGGAGGAGGAGTGGATCTACGTGATCTCCGGCCGCGGCATCGCCGAGATCGACGACGAGGAGCACGAGGTCGGACCGGGCGACTTCATGGGCTTCCCGGCGCCCTCGGTCGCCCACCACATGCGCAACCCCTTCCCGGAGGACCTCGTCTACCTCTCCGGCGGCGAGGTGCTCGCGGTCGAGGTCGCCGACTTCCCGCGCCACGGCAAGCGCCAGGTTCGCATCGGCGAGAAGATCGCCATGCACGATCTCGCTACGGCGGAGGGGTTCGGGCCGCTGGAGAAACCCTGACGAGCAGCGCCCGGGCGCGCGGGGACGCGGGCTCCATGTCCGACCACTCGACGCCGTCCGGGCAGCCGGCGGGCGCGACGTGGTTGTCGTCGGGCACCCAGCGCAGGCCGTCGCCGTCGAGGACGACCATCGGCCGCGCCGCGTCGCCGCACAGGCGCTTCAGCCGATCGGCGCCGACGAGCTCGGCGGGATCGATCGACGGCAGCCCGGTCTCGCGCCAGTACGTGAACGCGGCGCGGGTGTAGTCGCCCGGCGCGCCGATCGTGCCGGCCGCCGCCTGCGCCTTCGTGCGCGCGTCGATGAGGTGGCGGCACGCGATGCTGACGACCTCGGGCGCGACGAGCCCGACGACGCAGTCGCCGTCGTGAGCCCCGACCATGTCGGCGCTCCAGACCTCGTCGACGCGGAGGAACCGCTTCATGCGCGTGGTCAGCTCGAGCTCGAGCGCGGCGGGTAGCGGTGCGAGATCGGGGTACGAGACGTTCACCGGCAGGTCGCCCGCCTTCTCGACCTCGATCGTCTCGAAGTCCTCGTCGGTGAGGACCTGGCCCGCGGCCGCGCCCGGCGCCGCCGCGGCGGC
>JAIOII010001471.1 GCA_019912685.1 Kofleriaceae bacterium | reverse complement strand
GACGATCTCGTCCTCGGCGATCGGCAGGCCGACGCGCGCGAAGCGAGCGGCGGCGGTCGGCGGCAGGCGCGAGGCGTCGTTGGTGACGACGCGCAGCGGCTTCCCCGCGGCGCGTACGCGCGCGATCGCGTCGGCGGCGCCGGCGCAGACGCCGGCGGCGTGGACCAGGACCCCGTACGCGTCGAAGAGGAAGGCGTCGTAGCGGTCGACGAGCTCGGCGAACCGCGCCGGGGAGGGCACCACGTGACCATAGCTACCATCTATGGGAAGCTGGAGCAGCATGTCGCGCGCGCTCGTGGTGGCCCTGACGCTGGCGATGGTCGCGTGCGCCGCCGACGAGCGCGCGCTGCCGCCGGGCGATCCGGCCGCGTACACGGCGCTCGCGGCCGTGCGCGATCACGCGTGCGCGTGCAAGGACCCGGCGTGCTCGTACCGCGCGCTCGGCGAGTTGCTCGCGTACACCGACGAGCATGCCGAGCTGCGCGAGACCCAGGCGAGCGCCGCCCTCGCCGACGAGATCGGGCGTTGCCTCGAGACGGCCTCGCGGACCGAGCCGGTGGCCGCGGCGCCGAAGGATGCGGCGGTGCGCCGGCGACCGCCGGCCGCGACCGGGATGCCGGCCTGCGACGAGTACATCGCGCTCGTCGAGTCGTACCTCGAGTGCGACCAGTTCCCGCAAGCGGCGCGCGACTCGACGCGGCAGGCGACGGATCAGATGAGGCAGGCCTGGCGCGACATGGCCACCATGGATCCGGATATCCGGCGCAGCGCGGAGGACGCGTGCCGGCAGGCGAGCGACGCGATGAGGCAGGCGGGCAGCTCGATGGGCTGCGACCTGAGCCCGTAGGCCCGCCGATCAGCCCCGGGTGCTACACCCAGCTCATGCGGCCGTATCTCGACCTGTTGCGAATGGTCCTGAAGGACGGCGAGCGCCGCACGGATCGGACCGGGACCGGGACCCTCTCGATCTTCGGCGCCCAGTCTCGCTACGACCTGCGGGAGGGCTTCCCGCTCGTCACGACGAAGAAGGTCCTCTTCCCCGCCGTCGTCCGCGAGCTTCTGTGGTTCCTGCGCGGCTCGACGAACATCCACGACGACCTGCACGCGCACACCCCGATCTGGGACGCCTGGGCCGACGAGCAGGGCGAGCTCGGCCCGATCTACGGCCACCAGTGGCGCAACTGGGGCGGCCTGGGCATCGACCAGATCACCGACGCCATCGAGACGATCGAGCGCGATCCCACGTCCCGCCGCATCATCGTGTCGGCCTGGAACGTCGGCGACCTCCCGCGCATGCGCCTGCCGCCGTGCCACGCCTTCTTCCAGTTCTATGTCGCGGGCGACTGGCTCGACGTCCAGCTCTACCAGCGCTCCGCCGACCTCGCGCTCGGCGTGCCGTTCAACATCGCCTCCTACGCGCTCCTCCTCGAGATGGTCGCGAAGGAGACCGGCAAGCGCGCGCGCTACTTCGTCCACACCTTCGGCGACGCGCACATCTACCTCAACCACGTCGAGGGCGTGAAGCAGCAGCTCGAGCGCGAGCCCTTCCCGCTGCCGACCCTGCGCCTCGCCGACAAGAAGGTGCTCGAGCAGCGCTTCGAGGACATCGTCCTCGAGGGCTACCAGCACCACCCGTTCATCAAGTTCCCGGTCGCGGTCTGATCCAGCGCTCGATCTGGTAGTCGACGCCGGCCTCGTGGTGCGTCGCCAGCACCTCGGCGAGCGCGAAGCCGTCGTTCACGTCGGGGATGAAGGTGTCGCAGTCGAACACCGCCGCGATGCGGGTCAGGTACACCTCGGCGCACGACGGGTGCGCGAACGCCTGCCGGTAGATGTCGCCGCCGCCGACGACGAACAGGCGCGCGGCGTCGCCAGCGCCGGCGGCCGCGGCCAGCGCCCCGTCGAGCGAGCCCGCCACCAGGACCCCGTCGGGAACGGTGAGGACGCCGCGGGTGACGACCACGTTCAGCCGCTCGGGGAGCGGGCGGTACCGCGGCGGCACCGACTCCCAGGTCCTGCGCCCCATGATCACCGCGTTGCGTCGTCCCGCGGGCGCGTTCGTCGTGACCTCGCGGAAGTGCTTCAGGTCGGCCTTCAGCCTGGGCCACGGCAGGTCGTTGGCCTTGCCGATGCCGTGGTGCGAGTCGGCCGCGACGACACATGCGAAGTCGGTCACGCTGCGACCGTAGCAGATGGGCCTTCCACGCCGCGGGCGCGGGCGGTACAAGAGCGTATGCGGTCGCCCCTCCCGTCGCCCCGTGTCGCAGGTCCCGGCATCGTGCTCGCGCTCGCCGCGCTCGCCGCAGCATGCGGGCCTGCTGGCGGCGGTGGCGACGACGACGACGGCGTCGACGGCGGCGACACCGGCATCGCGTGCACCGGCAGCGAGACGCGCTGCGTCGGCACGCAGTACCAGGTGTGCGACGGCGACACGTTCCAGGTCGCGCAGAACTGTCCGTACGCGTGCGACGCGACGCGCGGCGGCTGCGTCGAGTGCACGCCGGGCATGAACGCGTGCATGGGCAACACCGTGATGACGTGCGACGCCGACGGCACGTTCGGCACCGTCGTCGAGGAGTGCGCGCAGGGCACCGAGTGCTCCGGCGGCACGTGCACGCGCGCATGCTCCGCCGACGGCGTCGACCTCATCTACGTCGTCGATCAGACGTACCGCCTCATCGCGTTCGATCCGCGCCTCATCGGCCAGCCGGGCGGCCCGTACCGCGTCATCGGCAACCTCTCGTGCCCGAACCCGGGCACGTCGCTCCAGCCCGGCGGCGGCACCGCGACGCCGTTCTCGATGGCGGTCGATCGCAACGCGGTCGCGTGGGTTCTCTACTCGAGCGGCAAGCTCTACACGGCCTCGACGGCCAACGCCGCCTGCCAGGCGACGCCGTTCGTGGCCTCGCAGTCGGTCGGCGGCCAGACGTGGAACCTCTTCGGCATGGGCTACGTCACCGACGCCGCCGGCGGCGACACCGAGAAGCTGTGGATCGGCGGCGGCAACGTCGACGCGCAGACGTCGGGCTCGCTCGGCTGGATCGACACGACGAGCTACGCGGTCAACTACGCCGCCGCGATCGCGCCGTCGGCCGAGTACAGCGCCGAGTTCACCGGCCTCGGCGACGCGACGCTGTGGGCCTTCTTCCCCGATACGGTCAACAGCGCCTTCGTCCAGCAGCTCGACAAGGCGACGGGCCAGGGCGTGGGCAGCCGCCTGATGTTCGACCTCGCCGCGGCGGGTCGCCAGGTCCAGGCGTGGGCGTTCGCGCAGTGGGGCGGCACGTTCTACGTGTTCGTCACCACCGTCGACATCCTCGGCGGCAACCCGAACGCGGCGGTCCACGCGATCAACCGCTCGACCGGCGCGCACACGATCCCGCTGCAGAACCAGCAGTACGTCGTCGTCGGCGCCGGCGTGTCGACCTGCGCGCCGGTCGTCATCGGCGGACCGCCGATCTGACGACCTCGACGGTGGCGTGCCCGGTGTGCACGACCGGGTCGACCGCGACCGCGCCCTCGTCGCGGGTGAACCGCAGGTCGAGCACGGCGTCCCCGACGACGATGCCCTCGATCGCGAGCCAGTCGACCCAGTTCGGCAGCGAGGGCTCGACGAGCCGCACCGCGCGCCGCGCGCCGTCGATCGAGAGGCCGAGGCACGTCGCGAGGAGCAGCATCGGCGACGCCGCCGCCCACGCCTGCGGCGAGCACGCGACCGGGTACATCGTCGGCCCCTGACCGTCCTTCCGCGCGAAGCCGCACAGGAGCTCCGGCATGCGGTGCAGGTCCATGTAGCTCGACGCGTCGTGCAGGCCGGTGAGGAGCGCGAGCGCGCCCTCGGTCATGCCGTAGCGGGCGAGGCCCGCGGCGCAGAGCGCCGTGTCGTGCGGCCACACCGAGCCGTTGTGGTAGCTCATCGGGTTGTAGCGGACCTCGTGCGTCGCCAGCGTGCGCACGCCCCAGCCGGAGAACATGCGCGGGTCGAGGAGCATGGCGCCGACCTGCGCCGCGTGATCGGGGCTCGGGATGCCGGACCACAGGCAGTGGCCCGCGTTCGACGTCCACACGCGGCACGGGAGGCCGTCGCCCGCGAGGGCGAGCGCGTAGGTGCCGAGCTCGGGCAGCCAGAACGCCTGCTCGAAGCGCGCGCGCAGCCCCTCGGCGGCGTCCTCGAGCGCGCGGGCGCGCGCCTCGTCGCCGAGCTGATGCGCGATCACGGTGGCAGCGCGGCGCGCGGCAAAGACGTAGCCCTGCACCTCGCACAGCGCGATCGGCGGTTCGACCAGGCGGCCGTCGTGGTCGAAGACCGACGTCGTCGAGTCCTTCCAGCCCTGCTGCACCAGGCCGCTGGCGTTGGTCGCGGCGTAGCTCACGAAGCCCGTCGGGCTCGACGACGCGTTCGCGTCGATCCAGGCGAGGGCCTGCTCGAGGTGCGTCCACAGCCGCCGCACGGTCGCGAGATCGCCGGTGCGCTCGAGGTAGGCGCCGGCGAGCACGACGAAGAGCGGCGTCGCGTCGACCGTGCCGTAGTAGCGCCCGAACGGGATCTCGCCGAGCTCGGCCATCTCCCCGGTGCGGAGCTCGTGGACGATCTTGCCGGGCTGCGCGTCGCGCACGTCGTCGCGCTCGAACGCCTGGGTCGCGGCGAGCACGTCGAGCACGCCGCGGGCGATCCCCGGATCGACCCAGAGCATCGACAGCGCGGTGAGGATGCCGTCGCGGCCGAACACGGTCGAGTACCAGGGCACGCCGGCGTACGGATACGGCCCGTTCGCCGTGTCCGAGATCATCATGTAGACGTCGCCGACGCTGCGATCGATCCAGCGGTCGAAGCTGAGCGACGAGCTGCGGATCCGCGGGCAGCGCGCGCGCCGTGCGGCCCGCCGGTGCTTGCGATCCGGGTACGCCTCGTCGAACCAGCGCCGCTCCTCGGGGACGACGATCCCGCTCGGCGTGCTCGCGCAGGCGATCGCCAGCTCGATCGACATCGACGCCTTGGCCTCGAGCTCGACGTCGAGCTCGATCGCGCCGGCGGACAGGCGCGTGGGGCGCGGGCAGCACGCGATCTCGGTGAGGCGGACGACGTCGTCGAGGCCGACGTAGCCGAAGCGCAGGGTCGTGTCGCCGAGCTTGGGCTCGAGGTGCCGGCCGCGCTGCGTGCGCTGGCTGCCACGCACCTCGAACAGGTCGACGAAGTCGGCGGCGAAGCGGTACGTCAGCGGAAAGCGCACGGGCACGAGGCCGTGGTTGGTGAGCCGCAGGCGCTCGTGCAGCGTGCCCTCGCGCAGCACCTTGGAGCGGAACACGTGCACGGTGTCGGCCTCGATGTCGAGGCCGGGGCAATCGGGGTTCGTGAGATCGATCGCGAGCAGGATGTTGTCGGGATGGATCGTCGACTTGAGGAGGAGCGGCCGGCAGCCGCCGATCGAGAGGATCAGCATCGACAGGTGCCGGGTGCCGTCGGCGTAGACGCCGTGGCTCGAGCGACCGGGGATGGCGTCGCCGTGGCGATCGAACACGGCGAAGCTCTCTCCATCCTTGAGGACGCGGACGCCGTCGTCGATCGACTCGCGGCCGGGGTGGACGCTATGCGGGTGCTGCAGCCCGCCGCCCGTTGCCTCCGATGTTCCTGACCGCGTCTCGGGCATGGTGTGCTCCGTGATCGGTGAGCTCTCGATAGAGCGTCACGTACTTGTCGATCATGAGATCGACGGTGAACCGGGCCTCGAAGCGCCGGCGGATCGTCCGGCGATCGAGCTCGCCCAGGCGCGCGACCGCAGCCGCCGCGCCGGCGACGTCGTCGACGATGAAGCCGGTGACGCCGTCCTCGATCACCTCCGGCACCGCGCCGCGGCGGAAGGCGATGACCGGCGTGCCGCACGCCATGGCCTCGATCATGACGAGGCCGAACGGCTCCGGCCAGTCGATCGGGAAGAGGAGCGCGCGGGCGCCGCCGAGGAAGCGGTCCTTGGCGGCGCCGCCGATCTCGCCGATGTACTCGACCTCGCCGCGCTCGAAGAGGGGCAGGACGTGCTGGCCCCAGTACGGTCGCTCGTTCTGATCGAGCTTGCCGGCGAAGCGGACGTTCATGCCGGCGCGACGCGCGATCTCGACGGCGAAGAGGCAGCCCTTCTCGGCGGACATCCGGCCGAGGAACGCCAGGTACTCGCCGGGCGCCTCGACCGCGGTGTGCAGATCGTGCGGGAGTCCGTGATGGACGGTGCCGCGCCACGCGAGCTCGGGGCGCGAGCCGCGCTGGTCCTCGGAGATGGCGACGTACGCGTGGCCCGCGAAGTGGCGCAGGCAGTGGGCGATCGCCGGGATGTCGAGGCGGCCGTGCGTCGTGGTGACCGAGGGCGTCGCCAGGCGGCGGGCGAGCGGGAGCTGGAGCGTGTCGCAGTGGAAGTGGATCAGATCGAAGTCGGCGCTACGGGCGCAGACCTCGTCGAGCATGCAGGTGTGATAGTGCACCCAGTACGGCTCGAGCTCGGTGCCGCGCAGCGCGCGCTCGCAGCCGGGGACCAGGCGCGCCGCGGTCTCGGAGTCGCCGCTCGCGAAGAGGGTGACGTCGTGTCCGCGCGCGACCAGGCCCTCGGTCAGGTACGAAACGATCCGCTCGGTGCCGCCATACGCATTCGGTGGGACTCGCTCGAAGAGCGGTGCAACTTGCGCGATTCTCACGCTGTCCGGCGCTGCACGGAGCGTGCCCGGCGATGTCGCGGGCGTGGCGACGGATCCACGTGCGCCTTCGTCACGGTGCGCTGAGGCGATGCACAGCGCGTCGCGGATCCGCTGGCGATGACGCGCTCACGGACGTCGGTGGGCGGTACGCGCGATGCAAGCCATCGGTTCATGCGGACGCGCGCTCCCATCGTCGTCATCACCGGCGCGACCGCCGGCGTCGGGCGCGCCACGGCGCGCCGATTCGCACGGGACGGCGCCGCGATCGCGCTCCTGGCG
>JAIOII010000144.1 GCA_019912685.1 Kofleriaceae bacterium | reverse complement strand
AGCCGGCCCGCCGCGTGCGCGAGCGGCCGACGCCAGCGCTCGCCGGCGCCGCCGGACAGCTTCGCGTCGAGGTAGAGCCCCTGCAGCGGGCCGCACATGGCGGCGCAGTGCAGGCTTCCCACCAGGCTCGACGCGAGCACCGTGGCGAGCAGCGCGGTCATGGTCGTTCTTCGCGCCGGCTCGTCCGCTGCGCGGACTCGGCCGCTTCGTCGTGGGTGCTACCCCGGGGCGCGCTTCGCGCGCGGCCCCACTCCTCGCGGCTGGCGCTCATTTCTTCCATGACTCCACGCTGTACTCGGGCAGGACGCGGCTCTTGCCGCCGCCGCCCGAGGTGGCGATGAGGATCGCGACCGCGATCGCGTTGCCGACCAGGAGGCCGATGATGATGCCGATCCAGCGCGTGCGTGCGCTCATGGTTGCTCCTTCACGGACGAGGTCTCCGGTCCGAGGATCGTGACCGCGAGCGAGGTGTGCCAGCCCGCATCGTCGGAGATGACGACGCGCGCGTCCCGCTCGCCACCGTCGAACGCGTCCCGCGACGAGATGACGAACATCGGCACGATCGCCGACTTGCCGGGGTCGAGCGGATACTCGGGGCGCGCGCCGATCACGCGCGTCCCGGCCGTGTCCTCGAGCGCGACACGATAGACGCGCTTGTCCGCCGACCGGTTCTCGATCTTCACGCGCACCGGCGTCGACACCGTGCCGTCCTCGAGCAGCGTGAACGGCGCGCCCTCCTGGCGCAGCACCCAGACGTCGGCCTTGGTGCGCTCGCCGACCTGGACGAGGAACAGGACGCCGACCACGGCGAGCAGCGCCGGGTACACGAGCACGCGCGCGCGCAGGAGGCGCCGCGGCTTGCCGGCGAGCTCCGCCTTGGAGGTGTAGCGGATGAGGCCGCGCGGGCGCTCGAGCTTCGTCATGATCGCGTCGCACGCGTCGATGCACTGCGCGCAGCCGACGCACTCCATCTGCAGCCCGCGACGGATGTCGATGCCGGTCGGGCACGTGCTCACGCAGGCCCTGCAGTCGACGCAGTCGCCGAGCGTCTGGACCACACCCTCGCGCAGGACCGGCAGCGGCTTGCCACGGTGCTTCCCCGCCTTGCCGCGCGGCTCGCCGCGCTGCTCGTCGTAGCCGATGATCAGCGACTGCTCGTCGAGGAGCACGCTCTGCAGCCGGCCATAGGGGCACGCGAGCACGCACATCTGCTCGCGGAAGTAGGCGAAGTCGAAGAACATGAGCGCGCTCACGGCGACGACGACGCTGAAGCCCACCGGGTGCGCGGCCGGGGACCCGAACACCCAGGCCTCGACGGTGTCGGCGCTGACGAAGTACGCGAGGAACACGTTGGAGAGCGCGACCGCGAGCACCGCGTAGGCCGCCCACATGAGCGCACGCCGCTTCTTGAACAGCCGCTCGAGCGGGCGGAACACGAGCTCCATGTAGACCGTCTGCGGGCACCCCCAGCCGCACCACACGCGCCCGGCGAGCGCGGTGACCAGGAACACCGTGAGCACGAGCGCGAGCCCGAACAGCATCAGGATGAAGCCGTCGGCCGGGCGGAACGTCGCGCCGAAGAACGTGAACTCGCGGTGCGCGAGGTCGAGGAGGATCGCCGGCTTGCCGCCGATCTCGATGCGCGGCAGCAGCACGAACAGCGCGATGAGCCCGTACCCGACCACCCGCCGCGCGTTGAGGAACCGACCGTGCGAGAGCCTGGGGTCGATCTTGTGGCGCGTCCCGTCCTCGTTGAGGGTGGAGAGGACGCGTTCGGGTGCCTGGGCGATGGACATGGGGACTGCTCGGTGGAGGGAACTGCTCGGCGAAGAAGGTCGCTACTGGAACCGGTCGACGTTCCGGCCCTCGGCCGCCTTGCCGCCGGGCACGTCGGTGCCGCGCAACGTCGTCACGAACGCCGCCACGGCGGCGAGCTCGTCGGGCGGCAAGACCGGCCCCCACGACAGCATCCCCTTCTCGGGGACGCCGTTCTGGATCGTCGTGTACACGTCGAGCCGGCTCGTCCCGTGGATCTGGAACGTGTCGGTGAGGTTGGGGCCGACGAGGCCCTGGCCCTTGTCGCTGTGGCAGCTCGCGCAGTTCTTCGCGTAGACGCCGTGCCCGCGCTCGACCACGCCCGGATCCTTCGCCATCGAGGCGAGCGTGTCCTCGTCGACCACGATCGCCTGGGCCGGCGCGGCGGCGCGCACGGCCTCGAGCTCCCGCAGGTCGGCGGCGTAGCGCTCCTCCTCGGTCAGACCGGGCCCGCCGAGGTGGTACCAGACGAAGTAGGCCGCGGCGTAGGCGATCGTGACCAGGAAGATGCCCTTCCACCAGAACGGCAGCGGGTTGTCGTACTCGTGGATCCCGTCGTACTCGTGGTGCATCAGGCGATCGTCGTCGCTCATGGCAGGTCTCCGTCGAGGGGCAGCCGCGCGTTGCGATCCTGCTCGTCGGCGCCGGTGCGCCACGCGCGCACGCCGACGGCGATGAACACGGCGAGGAAGAGCAGGAGCGCGACCTCGGTGAGCCCGGTCGGGCCCAGCGCGGACATCAGCTCGGACAGACGCATGTCACTTGCCTCCTGATTTCTGGATGTCGATGCCGAGACGTTGCAGGTACGCGATGAGCGCGATCACCTCGCGATCGGCCTGGCCGGCAGGACCGCCCTGCTCGGCGAGCTCCTTCGCGATCTGCTCGGCCTGCGCCCGCGCCATGCCGGGCGCGTCGGAGAGCGCGTTCCTGGAGTACGGCGTGCCGAGCATCGCCATCGCGTCGACGCGGTCCTGGATCTCGGCCCAGTCGATGCGATCGCTGAACAGGTGCGGGTAGGCCGGCATCACCGAGCCCTTCGACGTCGCGCGCGGGTTCTTGAAGTGGTGCCAGTGCCAGACGTGGTTGCGCTTGCCGCCCTCGCGGTGGAGGTCCGGACCGATGCGCCGGCTGCCCCACTGGAACGGGTGGTCGTAGATGAACTCGCCGGGCTTCGAGAACTCGCCGTAGCGGACCGTCTCGTCGACGAACGGCCGCACCATCTGCGAGTGGCAGTTGTAGCAACCCTCGCGGATGTAGATGTCGCGGCCGTAGAGCTCGAGCGGCGTGTACGGCTTCACCGACGCGATGCGCGGCACGTTGTCGCCGATGAGGAACGTCGGGAGGATCTCGAAGAGCGACGCGACGATCACCGCGATCGCGACGAGCACGGTGAACACCATCGGCAGCCCCTCCCAGCGGCGGTGCCAGTAGACCGGCGCCTCGGTCTCCGGCTTGAGCGGCCGGTCATCCGCGGGCTTCGCGGCCCTCGGCGTGCGCCACGTCGGCGCCGGCACCTCGACCTCGGTCTCGGCGTACGTCTGCGGCCGCGCCGCCCACGTCCTGTAGACGTTGTAGCAGCCGAGGAGCGTGCCGGTGATGTACAGCGAGCCGCCGAGCATGCGCACCCAGTACATGGGGATGATGCGGATCGACGTCTCGACGAAGTCCGGGAACTGGAGGCGCCCGGTGTCGTCGAACGCGCGCCACATGAGGCCCTCGGTGATGCCGGCGGCCCACATCGCGACGACGTAGAGGACGATGCCGATCGTCGAGATCCAGAAGTGCGTGGTCGCCAGCTTCGTCGAGTAGAGCTTGGTCTGGAAGAGGCGCGGCACCAGCCAGTACACCATGCCGAACACCATGAAGCCGACCCAGCCGAGCGCGCCGCCGTGGACGTGCGCGATGTTCCAGTTGGTGTAGTGGGAGAGCGCGTTGACGCTCTTCACCGACATCATCGGCCCCTCGAACGTCGACATGCCGTAGAAGGTGATGGCGACGACGAAGAACTTGAGGACCGGATCCTCCGCCACCTTGTTCCACGCGCCGCGCAGCGTGAGGAGGCCGTTGATCATGCCGCCCCACGACGGCATCCACAGCATGACGCTGAAGATCATGCCGAGGGTCGACGCCCACGCCGGCAAGGCCGTGTAGTGGAGGTGGTGCGGGCCGGCCCAGATGTAGATGAAGACCAGGCTCCAGAAGTGGAGGATCGAGAGCCGGTAGCTGAACACCGGGCGATCCGCCGCCTTGGGCAGGAAGTAGTACATGAGCCCGAGGAAGGGCGTGGTCAGGAAGAAGGCGACGGCGTTGTGCCCGTACCACCACTGCATGAAGGCGTCCTGGACGCCGGCGTAGATCGAGTAGCTCTTGAACGGGTCGGCGGGGATGACCAGGTTGTTGAAGATGTGGAGGATGGCGACGGTGAGGATCGTGGCGATGTAGAACCAGAGCGCGACGTAGATGTGCTGCTCGCGGCGGCGCGCGATCGTGCCGAAGAAGTTGACGGCGAAGACGACCCACACGACGGTGATCGCGAGATCGATCGGCCACTCGAGCTCGGCGTACTCCTTGCCCTGGGTGAAGCCGAGCGGCAGCGTGATCGCGGCGGCGACGATGATGAGCTGCCAGCCCCAGAAGTGGATCTTCGAGAGCAGGTCGCTGAACATCCGCGCCTTCAGGAGGCGCTGGGACGAGTAGTACATCGCCGCGAACATGCCGTTGCCGGCGAACGCGAAGATGACCGCGTTGGTGTGGAGCGGCCGGAGCCGGCCGAAGGTGAAGTAGGGAGCCACGTTCAGCTGGGGCCAGACGAGCTGCATCGCGATGAACAGGCCCACCAGCATGCCCACCGCGCCCCACAGGAGGGTCGCGGTGACGAACTTGCGGACGATCGCGTCGTCGTAACGGACAGTCTCGGTGGAACGTCCCGGTGTGGTCATTGCGTCCGTCAACGCGAGCAACCGGCGTGCCCGCAGAAACGGCGGTGGACCGCGCACGGCCTGCGCTGGAGCGGCGCGTCGCGGCCGGACAGCCGCACGGTTTGCGTGATACGAACGGACGCACCCGGGGAACTGCCGTCATGACGACCAACTTCATGCAACGCCTCAACCTCGACGAACGCGAGCTGGCGAGCCGGCGAGCGTTCTACGAGATCACGGACGAGGACCTGCACCGCCTCGCGCAGCTACGGCCGCTGGCCGACCGCCACAGCGGTCAGGTGGTGGAGGCGCTCTACCACCTGATCCTCGGCCACGCCGAAAGCCGGGCCTTCTTCACCGACGATGCGGCAATTCGCCACGTCAAGAAGATGCAGCACGAGTACTTCGTCGGGCTGTTCCAGGGCCGACTCGATCTCGCGTACGTCGAGAACCGCCTGCGCGTCGGCGCGGCGCACGAGCGCATCGGGCTCGCGCCCAAGTGGTACATCGGCGCGTACGGCCGCTACCTCCGCCTCATCTTCGACCGCATGTTCGCCGAGCTCGGCGCCGAGGCGGCGGCGGCGGTGAAGAGCATCACCAAGCTGGTGATGTTCGACATGTCGCTCGCGATCGACACGTACATCGCGGCCAACCTCGACACGGTCGCGCGCCACCAGGCGGCGATCCGCGAGCTGTCGACGCCCGTCATCCGCGTCTACAGCCGGATCCTGCTCCTGCCGCTGGTCGGCACCGTCGACAGCCACCGCGCCGAGCAGATCATGGAGACCCTGCTCCTGCGCGTCGTCGACGAGCAGGCGCGCGCGGTCATCGTCGACATCGCCGGCGTGCCCCTCGTCGACACGATGGTCGCCGATCACCTGCTCAAGACGACCGAGGCGGTGCGCCTCCTCGGCGCCGAGACGATCCTCACCGGCATCAGCGCGCAGATCGCACGCACGATCGTCCAGCTCGGCGTCGACATCTCGTCGATGCACACCCGCTCGCGCCTCGCCGACGGCATCGAGCTCGCGCTCTCGCTGTGCGGGCGCTCCATCACGGCCCGGTCCGACACGGCGAAGGCCGACGCCGCCAAGGTCGAATGAGGCGCAAGGGCAGCATCCCGATCCTCCGCGTCGGCGAGAACCTCCTCGTCACCGTCCAGACCGAGCTGCACGATGCGGTCGCGGAGGCGTTCCAGGAGGATCTGCTCTCGGAGATCGAGCGGACCGGCGCCGCCGGCCTGCTCATCGATCTCACCGGCCTCGACATCGTCGACAGCTACGTCGCGCGCGTGCTCGCCGACACGGCGAAGATGGCGCGGCTCATGGGCACCGAGACGGTCATCGTCGGCATCCGCCCGGAAGTGGCGGCAACCCTCGTGCGCATGGGCTACGCCATGAGCGGCGTGCGCACGGCCCTCAACGTCGACGAGGGCCTCGCCATGCTGCCGTCGAGACGGTGATGGCGGAGCGCATCTTGAGCCGCGACGAGATCCCCGTCACCTGCGAAGGCGACGTCGTCACCGTCCGCCGCCGTGCGCAGGCGGTGGCCCACGAGCGCGGCCTCGGCACGTTCGCGGTTGCCGCCGTCACCACGGCGGCCTCCGAGCTGGCGCGCAACATCATCGCGCACGCGAGCGATGGCGCCGTGATCATCGAGGCGGTCGCGCGCGACGGGAGGAACGGCGTGCGGATGGTGTTCCGCGACAAGGGCCCCGGCATCGCGGATCTGAGCCGCGCGCTCGCCGGCGGGTTCTCGACGGCGAAGTCGCTGGGCCTCGGCCTGTCGGGCTCGAAGCGGCTCGTCGACGAGTTCCACGTCGACACCGCGCCCGGAGCGGGTACGGTGGTCACGGTGGTCAAGTGGGCCCGTTACTGAACGTCGCGATCGATCGTCTGGTCGAGCGCTGGCTCAGCGGGACGACGCCGCTGCCGGTCCGCGACGAGGCGTCGGTCGCGGTCGCGCGTGACGCGGCGCGCGC
>JAIOII010001470.1 GCA_019912685.1 Kofleriaceae bacterium | reverse complement strand
GTGACGACGAGCGTCTTGCCGGCGAGCGGCCCGGTCGCCGGCGCCGCCACCGGCTCGACCGGGTCGACGCCGCGCGCGATCAGCTTGTCCATCACGGCGCGCGCGTGCGGGTCGCGCACGAAGCGGTCGACGGCGCGGGCGATGACCTCGCCGATGCCCTCGATCTCGGTGAGCTGGGCGACGAGCTCGTCCGAGGTCGTCGCGTCGGCGGCGGCGAGGAGCTTCGACAGCGCGCCGTAGCGCGCGGCGATCGGCCGCGCCACCACGCCGCCGACGTGCGCGATGCCGAGCGCCGCGAGGAGCCGCGAGAACGTCGCCTTCTCCTTCGCCTGCTGGATCGACGCGACGAGGTTCCGCGCGCTCTGCTCGCCGAAGCGATCGAGCTCCTCGAGCTGCGCCGCGGTCAGGTCGAACAGGTCGGCGACGTCCGCGACCAGCCCGGCCTCGACGAGCTGCGCGACGATGCGCTCGCCGAGCCCGTCGATGTTCATGAGCCCGCGGGCGGCGAAGAACTCGATCGCGGCCAGCCGCTGCGCCGGGCAGCCGAGCCGGTTCTGGCAGGCGAGGACGACCTTGTCCTCCTCCTTCTCGAGCGCGGCGCCGCACGACGGGCACACCGCCGGCGCGGTCCAGCGCGGCGTCGGCGCCCGCGCGGTGACGCCGAGCACCTGGGGGATGATCTCGCCGGCCTTCTCGATCAGCACGCGGTCGCCGTCGCCGATGTCGAGGCGCGCGACCTGCTCGAAGTTGTGCAGCGAGACGCGCTGCACCGTCGTGCCCGAGACCTCGACCGGCTCGAGGATCGCGACCGGCGTCACCGCGCCGGTGCGGCCGACGTTCAGCTCGATCTGCTTCACGATCGTCGTCACCTGCCGCGCCGGGAACTTGTAGGCGATCGCCCAGCGCGGGAACTTGGACGTCGAACCGAGCGCGCGCCGCTGGGCGAAGTCATCGACCTTGACCACGAGCCCGTCGACCTCGTAGGGCAAGGCGTCGCGCCGGTCGGCCCACGCGTGCACCGCCGCCGCGAGCGCGTCCCAGCCCTCGGCGCGCGAGTTCTCCGTCGAGGTCGGGATGCCCAGCTTGCGGATGAAGTCGAGCGACGCCAGGTGCCCGGTCGCGACGCGCTCGCCGTCGACGACCTCGTACAGGATCGCCGACATCGGCCGCTTCGCGACGTCGCGGGGATCGAGCAGCTTGATCGAGCCCGCCGCCAGGTTGCGCGGGTTCTTCCACGGCTCCTCGCCGGCGGCGATGCGCTCGGCGTTGATGCGCAGGAACACCTCCTTCGCCATGTAGACCTCGCCGCGCACGACGACGTCGACCGGCTCGCGCAGCCGCGTCGGGATGGCGCGGATCGTGCGCACGTTGTTCGTGACGTCCTCGCCGATCGTGCCGTCGCCGCGCGTCGCCGCGAGCGCGAGCTCGCCGGCCTGGTACGTGAGCTCGATGCCGAACCCGTCGATCTTGGGCTCGATCGAGAAGCAGGGCTCCTCGCCGTCGAGGCCGCGGACCACGCGATCGTGGAACGCGCGCAGCTCCTCCTCGTCGTACGTGTTGTCGAGCGACAGCATCGGCCGCTGGCGCACGACCTTGGCGAACGCGCCGACCGGCTCGTGCCCGACGCGCCTGGTCGGCGACCACGGCACCACCCAGTCCGGGTGCGCGGCCTCGAGCTCGCGCAGCCGCACCGTCATGCGGTCGTACTCGACGTCGGAGATCGTCGGCGCCGCCTCCACGTAGTAGCGGCGATCGTGCTCGATGAGCTCGTGGCAGAGCGCGATGTACGCGTCGCGCGTCTCGGCGGTCATGGCCGGAGCATATGGCCCCGAACGCTACTTGTCGTCGTCGGGATCGCGATCACGCACCGGATCGAAACGATCGCCGGTCGCCATGTTGTCGAGCTCGTCATCCACGTCACCGTCCCACGGGCTCTCGGATCCCGGGCCGAACGACTTCGAGCGATCGAGGTGACCGGGCCGCGACTTGCCTTCGGTGAACGCGTCGAGCGCGATCTCGCCGTAGTCGATGTCCTGCGAACCCTCGACCTCCTGGATCTCGAGGATGTCGAGCTCCGCCGTGCCCTGATCGCGCACCGAGCCCTGCGCCATGCGCGCCGGCACCCGGACCTCGTTCGACTCGAGCAGCTCCACGCGCCCGGTCGACACGTCGTCGTCGATGTCGATGTCGGGCTCGCGCGCGAGCTTCTTGCCGACGATGAGGCCGGCCTTGATCGTCACCTGGAAGGCGCGGCCGCCGAAGTAGGCGTCGATCGCTTCCTTGATGTACCAGAACGTGTCCTGCAGCTCCTGGCCGCTGCCGGCGATCGCCTTCCACTCGGCGAGCGGGCCGTACTCGACGACCGGCGCGAAGAAGAACTCGCGCGAGCTGCGGAACAGGAGCGAGAACTCGTCGATCTCGACGCGCGGCTCGAGGCCGGCGGCGCGCAGCCACGCTTCGCAGTCCTCGACGGTCGGATAGCTCGCGACGTGGCGGTCGAGCCGGTCGAGCGCCTCGTGGCGGTCGTGCTTGACCAGCACCTCGCGGTAGATGTCGTGGAACTCCTGCCAGCTCCCCTCGAGCGGCAGCGTGCAGCGCACCTCGCCCCCGAGCTTGGTGACACGCGCGAAGTCGCCGATCGCGGTCTGAACGCTCGGCATCTCGGGCAGGCCGAGGTTGCACATGACGAGGTCGTAGACGTCGTCGGCGAACGAGAGCCGGGGCACCGGGCTCTCGGTGCGGAAGAACACGCCTTTGGCGCCGCCGACCTTGCGCCGCGCGACGTCGAGCATCGCGCTCGACGCGTCGATGGCGATCACGCGCGCGCCATCACCCTTGCGGCGCAACACCTCGACCAGCGGATAGCCGGTGCCGCACGAGATATCGAGGATCTGGCCGCGCTCCGGCACCGCCAGGTTGCGCAGCAGCATCTTGCCGAAGCGCGCACCCCAGACCGGCGCGATCTGGTCATCATAGATTCGCGCCAGCTTCTCGAGCTTGTGACTTCGCTTCTGTACGGCCACGGCCCTACCGCGATTCTAACGAGCGCTGACGCCCAATCAATGGAAATCCGGCGATCTGGGGGCGCTTGTAGGTGGATTGCCTTGACACTTCCGCTCGGCCGCCGTACCCCGAAAGACGTGACCCTGCGCCCGCCCCGAGCGATCGCCGCCCTCCTGGGGCTCGTGGCGATCGTGCTCGGGACCGTCGGGGTCCACCGCCACGTCACCACCGTCGAGCACGGGCGGTGCGAGCACGGCGCCGAGGTCCACCTCGAACGGGTCGGAGGGGACGCCGACGCTGCCCCGATGTCCGAGCCGGGGACGGGTCCGGTCCTGGCCGAGCCCGTCTGGTGGGAGTCGGAGGGGGATCACCACTGCGGGGCGATCGCCCCGATCGTCTGTGCCGCGCCCGAGCTCCAGGCGACGCTCCTCCCGGCGCCGGCGGGCGACGAATACGAGCGTCCGGGCAGCTCGCGCGTCGCGGTCGCGACCGCGCTCTACCGTCTCGCCCCGAAAACGTCTCCTCCGATCTCGTTGGTGTGAGTCGGCGGCCGCCGAGGCGGCCGCATCGCCGATCCACTGACCGAACCCGGAGAGACACGTGTCCGCTCGATCGCGCACCCGCGCGTCGGCGCTGATCGCCGTCCTGGCGATCGCGCTCCCCGTGGCCGCACAACCCACGACCGAACCGCCACCGGAGCCGACGCCGTCCCCGACGCCGGAGGCCGATGCTGCGCTCGACGCCGAGCTCGAGGCGGCGCTCGCCGCGGACGCCGTGGCCGAGGCGAAAGCGCAACCCGAGCCGGCCGCGCCCGTGAGCGGATCGGTCATGAATCCCGACATCTCGTTCATCGTCGATGTCGCGGCCGCGTGGTTCGGCGACGACGAGCCGCTCCAGAGCGGCGGCCACGATCCGACGAAGAACGGTTTCAACCTGCAGCAGGTCGAGATGGCGATCGGCAAGTCGGTCGATCCGTACTTCCGCTTCGACGCGAACATC
This sequence comes from Kofleriaceae bacterium, assembly GCA_019912685.1. Classification (GTDB taxonomy): domain Bacteria; phylum Myxococcota_A; class Polyangia; order Haliangiales; family Haliangiaceae; genus UBA2376. The sequence goes on along the minus strand of JAIOII010001470.1, from coordinate 2,210 downwards.
GTGTTCGGCGCGACCGGCGTCGAGGTCGAGGAGGCGTACGCCACGACGCTGGCCCTGCCCCACTCGCTGCAGGTGCGCGCCGGGCAGTTCCTCACCCGCTTCGGCCGCATCAACCCCACGCATCCCCACCAGCGCGACTTCGTCGATCAGCCGTTCGCGATCGGCCGCGTCTTCGGCAGCGAGGGCAACCGCGGCGCCGGCGTCGAGCTGTCTTGGCTGACGCCGCTGCCCTGGTTCGCCGAGCTCGTCGTGGCGGCGACCGACCCTTCGGGCGAGGCGACCGCTCGCAGCTTCTTCGGCCCGACCGAGCTGCCCCTCGAGACGCCGCTCGACGTGCAGGCGACGGTCGCGTTCAAGCAGTTCGCGGAGCTGTCGCCGGACTGGTCGCTCCTCGGCGGGCTCTCGCTCGCGACCGGCCCGAACGCGACCGGCCACGACAACCGCACCGACGTCTGGGGCGCCGACCTGTACGTCAAGTTCCGCCCGATCACCCTTGCCTCGACGACGGTCGTGTCGCTCCAGGCCGAGGTGCTCCACCGCCGGCGGCAGGTGCCGCACGACCTGCTCGTCGACACGTCGGGTTACGCGCAGCTGTTCTGGCGGTTCGCGGCGCGCTGGGGCGCGGCGGCGCGCTGGGACTTCGGCACCGCGGCCGACGACGCGGGCGCCGACTACCTCGATCCCGAGTGGACCGAGGCGCGGCACCGCGCGTCCACCAGCCTCACCTTCTTCCCGACCGAGTTCTCGCGCCTGCGCGCGCAGGGGTCGTACGACGTCCCCGGCTGGCGCGACGGCATCTGGGCCGCGTTCCTCGCGCTCGAGGTGTCGGTCGGCGCCCATGCCGCGCACAAGTTCTAGGAGCCCATCATGCGCACTCTCCTCCGCATCATCTCGTTCTCGGCGCTCTCGGCGCTCGCCGCCGTCCTCCTCGCGACACCCGCGGTCGCCGACATGAAGGTCGTCGCCACCGTGCCGAGCCTCGCCGCGATCGCCAAGGAAGTCGGCGGCAAGCACGTGTCGGTGACGGCGATCTCGCTGCCCACCCAGGACGCGCACTTCGTCGACGCCAAGCCGAGCCTCGTGCTCAAGCTCAACAAGGCCGACGCCTTGCTCGCCGTCGGCGCCGACCTCGAGATCGGCTGGCTGCCGGCGCTCCAGACGCAGGCGCGCAACCCGCGCATCCTCTCGTCGGGCGCCGGCTACCTCGAGTGCGCGGCGCACGTGACCTTGCGCGACCGCCCCGCCGTCGTCGATCGCGCGCAGGGCGACGTGCACGCCGCCGGCAACCCGCACTTCCTCTACGATCCGCGCGCGGCGGCCGCCTGCGCGCGCGCGATCGCCGCGCACTTCGCGAAGCTCGACGACAGGAACGCGAAGGCGTACCAGGCGAACCTCGCCGGCTTCCTCGCCGACCTCGACGGCGCCCGCGCACGCTGGGAGAAGCAGCTCGCGGCCCACCGCGGCGCGCCGGTCATCACGTACCACCGCTCGCTCACGTACCTGTTCGACTGGCTCGGCATCGGCGAGGTCGCGACCATCGAGCCCAAGCCCGGCATCCCGCCGACCGCGAGCCACGTCGCCACCGTGATCAGGATCGGCAAGGCGAAGGCGGTGAAGGTGGTCGCGCAGGAGGCCTACTACCCCGACAAGACCTGCGCGCTCGTCGCCCGGAAGATCTCGGCGGCGGTCGTGCGCATCCCCGGCGGCGCCGACGTCGCCCGGGGCCAGACGTACATCCAGCACATGGACGAGGTGGTCAACCGCCTCGGCGCGGGGCTCCGGTGAGGCGAACCATCGTCTTGCTCGCGCTCGTGCCCGCGTGCGCGTGGGACGACGGCGTGCCGTTCGGCGAGGTCAGCGTCGACTTCACGGCGCGCTGGACCGACGTGCCGGCGCGCGGCGGCGCCTGGCAGAAGCTCGCCTCGGACTTCGAGGTGCAGGTGACCTCGGCGAGCGCGACGTTCGGCGCCCTCGCCCTCGTCGACGTCGGCACGACGGCCTTGAACTTCGACCCCGCCGATCCACCGCCCGGCTACTCGAACTGCCACGGCGGCCACTGCCACGCCGACGACGGGCGGCTCGTGTCGTACGAGGAGATCGCGGCCGAGCTCGCCGGCGGCGAGGGGCCGTCACCGGTGGTGCGGCTCGCCGTCGGCGCGCGCGAGCTGCGCGCGGGCGTCGACGAGATGCTCGCGTGTGACGGCGCGCCG
>JAIOII010001469.1 GCA_019912685.1 Kofleriaceae bacterium | reverse complement strand
GTCGAGGCGATCGCGTCCTCGGCCGCGATCGGCACCATGGCGTGGGCGAGGTCGAGCGCCGCGCGCAGCTCGCTCCACGCGTCGAGGATCGACGGCGGCCGCTCCGCCGGATCCTTGGCGAGGCAGCGCTCCAGCGCGACCTCGAGCGCACGCGGCACGTTCCGGGCGTAGCGCGAGAGCAGGGCGGGCGCGTCGCGCTGCGCGGCGAGCAGCACGGCCGGGACGCTGTCGCCGTCGATCGCGCGCCGGCCCGAGAGCGCGTTGAACAGCGTCGCGCCGAAGCTGTACACGTCCGACGCGGGCGTCGCGCGGCGCGAGCTCTGCGCCTGCTCGGGCGCCATGAAGTGAGGCGAGCCGAGCACGTCGCCGGTCGTCGAGGCGTCGCCCATGGCGAGGATCTTCGCGATGCCGAAGTCGAGCAGCTTGACGCGCACGACCTGCCCGTCCTGCTCCTCGACCATGATGTTGTGGGGCTTGAGATCGCGGTGGACGATGCCCTTGGCGTGCGCGGCGGCGAGCGCCTCGGCGATCGGGGCGAACACCTGGATCGCCGTCCTCGCGTCGAGCGGCCCGACCCGCACGAGCCGCTGCGCGAGCGACATGCCGGGCACGAGCTCCATCACGTAGAACGGCTCGCCGCCCGGCAGCCGCCCTGCGTTCTCGATCTCGACGATCGACGGGTGCCCGATCGCGAGGATCACCTGCGCCTCGCGCAGGAACCGCTGCACGACGTCCGCGTTGCTCGCCCGGTCGGTGCGCAGCACCTTGATCGCGACCTCGCGACCGAGGTCCTCGTGGCGCGCCCGGTAGACCGCGCCGAACCCACCCTCGCCCAGCTTCTCCGCCAGGCGATAGTTCAGCACGACGGTCCCGAGCAGGTGATCCACGAGAGCTCAATCTAGCAACGTCGCGCAGCCGGTACACCTTCCAGTTCCTGCCATTCCGTGCCGGCGTGGTGCGCGTACACTACCCTCCGTCGCATGGAGACCCCGGAGGCTCGAGACCTCGCCGCCTTCGAGGAGGTGACGGGCGGCTTCTACCGCAACCCCGACGCCGAGCTCGCGGCGGGCGCGCTGCGGCACTGGTTGCGCATGGTCGCGGAAGCCGACGAGGAGCAGATCGCGCGCATGTTCGTGCTGCTCTACCTGTTCGCGCGGATCATGCAGACCTCGTCGTCGGGGCGCGAGGCGTTCGAGCCGATCCTGCGCGGCTACGAAGGTCCGCACGCCGAGCTCGCGCAGCGCTTGCTCCAGGCGGCGGATGATCCGTCGTTCCCGAGCGCGATGCGCGTGCCCGTCGAGCGGCCCGAGATCCTCGACATGCTCTGGGCCGACTTCTTCGTGACGGGGGAGGCGGCGCCCATCGAACGCATCTTCGGCGTGCTCGACGGCGAGGACCGCGTGCGGAGCCGGCTCGAGGCATGGCTGCGCGAGCGGTCGCTGCTCGGCGGCTCGAAGCGGCGCCTCACCGCATCGACGCTCGCGTCGGTCGGCCTCGTCGTCGACCTCGACCGCGAGGTCATCGTGACCGACGGCGACCTCGACTGCCTGTGCTTCCGCATCGCCGAGCAGCGCGTGCCGATCTTCTCGATGCTGCCCTTCGAGCTCACGGGCGACGACCTCATGGCGCTCGCGACGAAGGGCTCGGCGGTCTGGTCGCTCCGGCTGAACGCGAGCGCGCACGAGACGGTCGCCGAGATCTGCCGCGCCGAGGCCCAGCGCCCGGGCGGCCCCGGCCGCCGGCTCGCGCTGGAACCCTCCGGCCCCGCGCGCCCGTTCGCGCTGTAGCGCCACGCCGCTCAGGTGGCGGCGGCGGGGCTGAAGTACATGCGCGATCGGAACACGGTCTCGAAGCCGAGGCGCGCGAGGATCGGCGCCGACGTCGACTCGCGCGCGTGCGCGATCGCGAGCGGGATCCCGAGCGCGGCGATGCGACCCATCCGCTCGTCGAGCAGCGCGCGATAGACGCCTGCGCCGCGGTGCTCGGCGAGGACGACGCCGCCCACGAGGTAGGCGGAGCGCGCCTTGGTGATGAACCCGCCGCTGCCCACGACGGCACCACCCCGGCGCGCGACGAACATGTGGAAGCGCCCGGTGGCCAGCGCGCGCACGTGATCGTCCCGCCGCGCGTCCGGGTCGGCGACCGGCACGCTGCGTTCCCAGCCGGCGTCGGACGCGGCGAGGAAGTCGTCGATGGTGTCCGCCGTGATCCGCTCGACGGTGACGTCGGGGGAGGGCGCCGCGGCCCTCCAGGCCTCCGGGGCGACCGCCATGCCTCGGCCGTCGCTCCGCCGGAAGCCATGGGCCTCGAGGGTGTCGCCGAAATCGCCGGGCTCGGTGAGTGGCCCCACGCTCCAGCGGAACGGCACGCCGGCGGCGGCGTAGGTGGCCATGGTGTCGCGGACGATCGCGCCGGCGTCGCCGGCGGGAACCTGCGAGAGCACGACCTCGTTGCCCGACACCGTCCCCGACGACGGCGTGATCACCTGGTACCAGCCCTCGCGCTCGACGATGCGGGTATCGCGCGCCATCAGCGCGCATCCGATCGGCGCCAGGAAGGTCTCCTCGATCTTGGTCCGCTGATCCATCCTGGCCACGGCTACGGCTGCGCGAGGCAGTAGAGCCGGACGGCGGAGCCGGGAGGCGGGGGCGGCGTGGCGCCGCGCGTGACCCCGAGCGCGAGGCTCGACGGGTTCTGCGCGCTCGCCGGGCAGCTGGTCGCGTCCTGGAGGAAACACCAGCACGGCGTCGCGGCGCTGCCGGCGTCGCAGCTGCCGCCGGTCTGGAACATCGTCTCGCACGCCGGGAGCTCGATCGCCATCTGACCGGGTCCACCGGGATCGACGACGTCGTGCACGGTGCACATCGGCTGAAGCCCGGGCAGGTTCGGGTCGACGTCGTCGAGCGTGGCGTCGATGCATGGATTGCCGATCGCGGTCTTGAGCATGCCGGCGATCTCGATGATCGCGTCGGCCAGGTTGTCGTTGCAGACCGAGGTGAGCGCGTCGTGTCCGGGGAACGCCGAGATGAAGTGCTGCAGGCGCACCGGCGGCGTGGCGCCGTCGTCGGGATCGCCGGGGTCGCGCGCGATGCACGATCGTTCGACCGACGGGAGGTTGGGATCCTCGGTGCGGATGTCGGGGACCACGGCGAGGTTGCCGGTCGCCGGGTCGAAGACACCGAGGATGCCGGCGACGCTGACCGTCGTGTTGCTGCTCGGGTCCTTCAGGGTGCGCAGGAAGTCGATGTAGCGCTGCACCTCGTACATGTACGGCGACGCCGGGTCGGGCACGCAGCCGGTCTTGGGCCCGAGCGCGCGCGGCTGCGGATCGTTCTCGCAGCGCACGCCGAACTCGTGGCAGCGGAACGATGTGCGCGGGCCGAGCTGCGACGAGATGCCGGCGTTGGGATCGCCGAACATGACGCCCAGCTCCGTCGAGCAGTCGTCCTCGTCGGCGACGAAGACGACGGCGAGGTGCGCGCCGCTGCGGTAGAAGCCGGGGTTCTTGCCGGGCTGGAGCGCGCGGTACATCGACTCGAGGTGCATCTCGAAGCCGCAGCCGGTCGTGCCCAGCGACGCCATGCAGGTGAACAGCTGCGCGAGATCGCCCGTGTAGTTGCGCGCGCGCGCGCCGTCGGGTTGGGCGATGTCGGAGATGAACGCGCCCTGGAGGCCGAACTGCTGCGCGCACGTGTTGATGGGCGGACCGGTGAGCAGGTTGCCGTCGTCGCCTGCCGCCTCGCAGCCGGGCACGCCGAACTGGCCCGCGGCGCCGACGTCCGAGGAGAGGATGCCGATGTGGATATCGGGGAAGCCGCCCTCGATCTGGCTCAGCACGTCGACGAACTGCGGGAAGTTCGCCGCGAGTTGCTGCTGCTCGGCCAGCATCGAGGCCGAGTTGTCGACCACGAAGAGCACGTCGAGGTTGCGGTTGAGCGTGGTCGGGATGCTGCGATAGAAGCCGGCGGCATCGAGCGGCGCGTCGACGGTGGCGTCGGGCGAGACCCCGGCGTCGGGATCCCGCGCGTCCGTGGTCTCGCCCGGGTCGTCATCGCAGCCACTGCACCCGGCGGTGCCCGCGGCGAGGAGGCAGAGCAACGTCGGCGCGCGCTTCATGTGTCCACGGTAGTGGAAGGGCGCGAGCCGTGCTGCGCTGGCGCGCACGTTGCCGGACCCTGCCGCTTGATGCGACATATAGTGTGCGCGAATGGCACGCACCACGTCGATCGTCGTCTCCCTCCTCCTCCTGCTCACCCACGCCTGCGGCGGCAAGAAGGGCCCGAGCACCGGCAGCGGAGGCGCCAGCGGCACCGGCGCGGCGCCGCCGAGCGCCCCGCACGACGCTGCGG
>JAIOII010001468.1 GCA_019912685.1 Kofleriaceae bacterium | reverse complement strand
CGCGCATCGGCATCCACGCCCACGACGACTCCGGCTGCGCGACGGCCAGCTCGCTCGCCGCCGTGCGCGCCGGCGCGCGCCACGTGCAGGGCACGATCAACGGCTACGGCGAGCGCTGCGGCAACGCCGACCTCACCGCGGTCATCCCCGGCATCTGCCTCAAGCTCGGCCCCTCGCACGGCCTCCGGGCCCTCCCCGAGGGCAAGCTCACGTCCTTGCCGGCGGTCGCGCGCCTCGTCGCCGACGTCGCCAACCTCGCGCCCGACGATCACGCCGCGTACGTCGGCGCGCACGCGTTCGCCCACAAGGGCGGCGTCCACGTCGCCGCCATGATGCGCCACCCCGAGAGCTACCAGCACGTCGACCCGGCGCTCGTCGGCAACGCCGCGCGCTTCGTCGTGTCCGAGCTCTCCGGCCGCGCCAACCTCGTCGAGAAGGCGCAGGCGCTCGGCCTCGGCGAGCTCGACGCCGCCACCGCCGCCGACGCCGTGCGCACGGTCAAGGAGCGCGAGGCCGAGGGCTTCGCCTACGAGTCGGCCGACGGCTCGGTCGCGCTCCTCCTCCTGCGCGCGCGCCCCGACTACCGGCCGCCGTTCACCGTCGACGGCTACCGCGTCACCGCGGGCAACCGCGGTGCGCTCACCACCGCCGAGGCGACCGTGAAGCTGCACGTCGGCGACCGCCCCGTGCATGCCGCCGCCGACGGCGACGGCCCGGTGCACGCGCTCGACGCCGCGCTCCGCGCCGCGCTCGGGCCGTCGTTCCCGGAGATCGGGCAGCTCGCGCTCGTCGACTACAAGGTGCGCATCGTCGACGGCGTCGCCGGCACGCGCGCCATCACCCGCGTCCTCATCGAGTGGCATCACGGCGATCGCCGCTTCGCCACCGTCGGCGCGTCCCAGAACATCCTCGAGGCCACGTGGCACGCCCTGCTCGACGGCCTCGAGCTCGCCCTCACCCCGCCCCAGCCCCGAAGGAGCCAGCATGCACGCGCGGATCGCTCTCTGTCCTGGTGACGGCATCGGCCCCGAGGTCCTCGACGAGGCCCGGAAGACGCTCGACGCCATCGCCGACCGCTACGACCACCAGGTCTCGTACACCGAGCACCTGATCGGCGGCGCGGCGATCGACGCGACCGGCACCGCGCTCCCCGAGGACACCTACGCCGGCTGCGCCGCCGCCGACGCGGTGCTCCTCGGCGCCGTCGGCGGCCCGAAGTGGGACGACCCGAAGGCGACGGTGCGCCCCGAGCAGGGCCTGCTCGCGATCCGCCAGCGCCTCGGCCTCTGGGCCAACCTGCGCCCGGTCACGCCGTACCCGTGCCTGCACGACCTCTCGCCGCTCCGCCCCGAGAAGCTCGCCGGCGTCGACATGCTCGTCATCCGCGAGCTCACCGGCGGCCTCTACTTCGGCCAGCCCAAGGAGCGCACGACGGGCGAGGGTGGCCTGCGCGCCGTCGACACGCTCGTCTACACCGAGCACGAGATCCGCCGCGTCGTCGAGCTCGCGTTCAAGATCGCCGCGACCCGCCGCTCGAAGGTGACGTCGATCGACAAGGCCAACGTGCTCGAGTCCTCGCGCCTCTGGCGCCAGATCGCGATCGAGGTCGCCGAGCGCCACCCGCGCATCCGCATCGAGCACCTGCTCGTCGACGCCGCGGCCATGCGCCTCGTCACGCACCCGTCGTCGTTCGACGTGATCGTCACCGAGAACATGTTCGGGGACATCCTCACCGACGAGGCTGCCGTGCTGTCGGCGTCGATCGGCCTCCTGCCGTCGGCGTCGCTCGGCGACGGCGAGGGGCGCAAGCGCGGGCTGTACGAGCCGATCCACGGCTCGGCGCCCGACATCGCCGGTCAGGCGATCGCCAACCCGGTGGGCACGATCCTCTCGGTCGCCATGCTCTTGCGCTTCTCGCTCGGGCTCGAGCGCGAGGCGCAGTGCATCGAGCGCGCCGTCGAGGACGCCCTGCGCGACGGCTGCCGCACGCGCGACGTCGGCGGCACGCTCACCACCCACGCCATGGGCGCCGCGATCCGCGAGCGCCTCGAGGAGGCGGCCGCGGGCGGCTCGGCTTCCGCCATGCTCGCCCGCGCCTTCTGAACCCGTCGTACCCACCATGCCCCACTCAGCCGCCCGCGCCACGACGTCGCCCTCCGGCGTCTTCACCGACATCCCCTCCGAGCGTCCGCCGCTCAGCGCGTTCTTCGACATCGTCCGGGGACCGGACGGTCAGGACCGGATGGTCGTCACCGTCGAGGGCATCGCGCTCCTTCGCCTCGTCCTCATCAACAAGGGCACCGCGTTCACCCGCGAGGAGCGCGCCGCCCTCGGGCTCGACGGGCTCCTGCCGCCGCAGGTGAACGACCTCGAGATGCAGATCGCGCGCGCGTACCGCCACTTCTGCGGCGAGCCGACGCGCCTGGCCAAGTACCAGTACCTGCGTGGCCTGCAGGAGCGCCAGGAGATCCTCTTCTACGCCGTCCTCGAGCGGCACCTCGAGGAGATGCTGCCGATCGTGTACACGCCGACGGTCGGCGAGGCCGTGCAGAAGTTCAGCCAGCTCTACCAGAACCCGCGCGGCCTCTCGCTCTCGCCCGAGAACATCGATCGCGCCGACGAGATCCTCGCGCGCTACCCGCTCAACGACGTGCGCATGATCGTCGCCACCGACAGCTCGGCGATCCTCGGCATCGGCGACCAGGGCTGGGGCGGCCTCGCCATCCCGATCGGCAAGCTCGCGCTCTACACGTGCGGCGGCGGCGTGTCGCCGTACCACACGATGCCGGTCGCCCTCGACGTCGGCACCGACCGCGACGACCTGCTCGCCGATCCGCTGTACCTCGGCACGCGCCGCCGCCGCCTGCGCGGCGGCGAGTACGTCGACTTCGTCGAGAAGTTCGTGCGCGCCGTCGCGCGCCGCTGGCCGCGCGCCGTCATCCAGTGGGAGGACCTCGCCAAGGACACGGCGTTCACCGTGCTCGAGCGCTTCCGCGGCCAGCACCCGTCGTTCAACGACGACATCCAGGGCACCGGCGCGGTCGCGCTCGCCGGCGTCACCTCGGCGGCGCGCCTCCTCGGCCGCCCGCTGCGCGAGCAGGTGTTCGTGGTCCACGGCGCCGGCGCCGGCGGCGCGGGTGTCGCCGAGATGATCGCGCGCGGCCTCGTCGCCGACGGCCTGACGTGGGAGCAGGCGCGCGCGCGCCTCTACGTCCTCGACTCGCGCGGCCTGCTCGTCGACGATCGTCCGCTCGACGACTACAAGCGCCGCTTCGCGCAGCCGCGCGAGCGCATCGCGGCCTGGGGCGCGGGCGCGGCGCCCGATCTGCTCGCCACCGTCACGCACGCGAAGGCGACCGCGCTCCTCGGGCTCTCCGGCACCCCGGGCGCGTTCACCGAGGAGGTCGTGCGCGCGACGCTGCGCAACACGCCGCGCCCGATCGTCTTCCCGCTGTCGAACCCGACGACCTCCGCCGAGGCCACCCCGGCCGACGTGCTGGCGTGGACCGACGGCGCGGCCTTCGTCGCCGCCGGCTCGCCGTTCGCGCCGGTCACGCTCGGCGACACGACGCACGCCATCCCGCAGGGCAACAACGCCTTCGTGTTCCCCGGCCTCGGCGCCGGCGCGATCGCCTGCAGCGCGGCGCGCATCACCGACGCGATGGTCATGGCCGCCGCGCGCGCCGTCTCCGACTACACCGCGGCGCACCACCCCGACGCGCTCTATCCGCCGGTGTCCTCGCTGCCGCTGGTCTCGCGCGTCGTCGCCGTCGCCGTCATCGAGGCCGCGATCCGCGACGGCGTCGCCGATCCTTCCGCCGGCAGCACCGCGCCGGCCGACCTCGCGGCCGCGCACGCCTGGCAGGCGCGCTACCTGCCCGTCGTGCGCCGATAGCGGCGTGCGCGCCCCTCGCCTGCCCGAGCTTCGCCGCGACGCGCGATCTCGACGGCAACATGTGGCTTCTCGAGCTCCGGCTCGAGGACGGCACGCGCAGAGCGCTAAGAGAAATCCTTGGTTGTGCGCAACACCATTGCGCGCCGCGCACGCGATTGACAGCCAGGGGGCGCGGCGCGCACGGTGGTACGCATGGGCAACCCACTCGCCTTCGTCCTGGCCTGTCTATCGTGCGGTCTGCTCGCCATGGCCGGTTGCGGCGCGGTCGAGGGCGGTGAGTGTACGCTCGGCTCCGCCGAGGGCTGCGCGGCCGGCGCTACGTGCGTCGACGAGAACGGGATCGCCGTGTGCCGTTGCAGCGATGGCTTCACCGGCGACGGGGAGACCTGCACGGACGTCGACGAGTGCGCGGCGGGCACCGCCACCTGCGGCGCGAACGCGACCTGCACGAACACCGCTGGCGCGTTCACGTGCGCGTGCGACGCCGGGTTCACGGGCGACGGCATGACCTGCACGGACGTCGACGAGTGCGCGACCAACCCCTGCCACGCGATGGCGTCGTGCAACAACACGCCCGGTTCGTTCCAGTGCGCGTGCAACAGCGGCTACACGGGCGACGGCCTGACGTGCTCGCCGGTCGATTGCGGCGCGCTCACCAACCCCACCAACGGATCGGTCACGACGCCCAGCGGCACGACCTTCGGGGAGTCGGCGATGTACGCGTGCAACCCGATGTACACGCTCACGGGCTCGGCGACGCGCATGTGCCAGGCCGACGGCCAGTGGAGCGGCTCCGCGCCGACCTGCACCGCGTGCGTGGTCCAGACCGTCACGCTCACCGCCGTCACCAGCCTCTCCGTCAACTATCCGAGCGGCGGCACCTATAACGACAACTCGACGCGTGCGTACCAGAACCCCAGCTCGACCGGCTGCGCCGGCGGCGGCGGCTGCGACATCACGGGCTGGATCGGCTTCAACACGAGCACCATCCCCGACACCGCCACGATCACGGCGATGACGCTCCGCGCCTACGCCAACACCGTGCAGATGGGACCCACCGTGCGCCTGCAGTACAGCACGATCAACAACTGGAACCGCACCACGCCCGGCACCTCCTTCCCGCGCTCGGTCCCGCAGGCCTCGGCGAGCGCGCTCACCCAGACCGTCAACGCGTACAACGCACACACGGTCAACGTCGGCAGCTTCAACTGGGCCGCCGATCTCGCCGACAACTGGATGACCCTCGGCCTCTACAACACCCAGACGGTCTACAGCTACGCCTACTACGACGGCTCCGACGCGATCGGCAACCGCCCGACGCTGCAGGTCACGTACTGCAACTGAGTCAGTCCTCGTCGAGGGCGTCGTCGAGCGCCTTGGCGAGCCGCTCGGCGTCCTGAGGCGTCATCTTGGCGGCGCCGAACTGCTGGTCGGCCTGGTCGACGAGCGCCATCATGCGCGCCTCCTCGACCGACATGCTCGACTGGTCGTTGCGCAACCAGTCGTCGATCTCCTCGGTGAGCCGCTTCTTGCGCGAGTCGGGGCCCTTGGGCTCGCCGTCGACCGCCTTGTGGCGACGGTAGGAGACCGTACCGTACGCGTTGGGCAGGTCGCCGCGGAACTCCGCCATGGTCTGGTAGCGCCGCCCCGGATCCTTGGACATCGCGCGCATGATCACGCGCTCCGCGCCCTCGGTGATCTCGCGGTGCGGCGCGAACTCGCGCGGCGACGGCACCGGCGCGTTGATGTGCTTGTGCAGCACCTCGCTGCCGGCCTCGGCCTCGTACGGCGGCCGACCGCACACCATGTCGAACAGGATCACGCCGAGCGAGTAGACGTCGGTGCGCAGGTCGACGTCGTCGCCGCGCGCCGCCTCGGGTGACATGTACTCGGGCGTGCCGAACACCGCGCCCTGCAGCGTGTCGGTGCCGAGCTCGTCGGGCGCGAGGATCTTGGCGATGCCGAAGTCGAGGATCTTGACGAAGTCGTAGCTGCGCTCGCGCTCGGTCACCCAGCCGCCCGTGCCCGTCGTCACCATGCGCACGATGTCGCGGCGCCCGGGCCGCTCGAGCAGCATGATGTTGTCGGGCTTGAGGTCGCGGTGGATGACGCCCATCTCGTGCGCGGCCTCGAGCGCGTACGACATCTGGTTGACGATGTTGAGCGCGCGGTGAAGCTCGACGGCGCCGTCCTTCTCGATCAGGTCCTCGAGGCTCTTGCCGTCGAGGTACTCCATGACGAAGTACACGAGGCCGTCGCCGAGCACGCCGAAGTCGGTGACGTCGACGATGTTGGGGTGGTTGATCGACGAGGCGGCGCGCGCCTCGCGCAGGAAGCGATTGACGGCGTCGGGATAGCGCGCGAACTGCGGGTGCAGCACCTTCACCGCGACGGGTTTCTTGATGTAGACGTGCTCGCCGCTGTAGACGGTGCCCATGCCGCCGCGCCCGAGGATCCGGTCGAGGCGGTAGTTGCCGACGGTCGATCCGAGGCGAGCCAGATCTTGCTCCTCGACCAGCATGGCCGAGTCGTGCAAGCAGAACCGCTCGCCCGTCGGGAATCGCGTATGGCAGCGCGGACAGACGCGCAAGGTGGGTGGGTCCTCCCCGGGAGTCTACACGACGGGCTTCCCCCGGAGTGTAGACGACGGGCTACATCCGGATCTGGCCGAAGAACAAGAGGAAGCGGTCGTCGTAGAAGTTCGGGGTGACCGTCCCACCCATTCCGTCATCGATGGGCGCGGGCTTGAGGTTGTTGAACGTGAAGTCCATGCCCGCGTCGATCTTGTTGTTGGGTGATAGCTGGATCGCGATGGTCGCCGGGATGGCGAGCTTGCTCGTGTCCGAGAAGTCGAAGTCGGTCACGCGGACGGCCGCCTTCACGAGGATCGCGACGATCGGCGCGGGCTGCACCACGATGCCGATGCTGGGGGTGGCGTCCGGCTTGGAGTCGAACTGGATCTCGAACGCCGTCTCGAGCGCGGTGACCGCGACCTGCTCCTTGGGCGCGTAGCGGAACGGGAAGCCGATGGGAACGCCGACGACCGTCTCTCCACCCGCGTTCGCGAACTGGAAGCCGGTGCGGAAGTCGACCAGGTCGTACACGATCGAGCCCTCGAACGCGGCGTAGCCGCTGATCGCGTCGAAGTTCTGGATGCCCTTGAAGCCGGCCTGCAGCTCGACGTTGTCGCGATAGCCGTAGCGGTAGTCGAAGGACAGGCCGAAGGTCTCGAACGCGGTCTTGTTGCTGATGTCGAAGCCGATGCCGGCGCGCATCTCGTGGATGCCCTGGGTCATCGTCAGCGGACGCTGGATCTCGCCCTGAGGATAGGTCTGCAGGGTGTACAGGCCGCCTGCCGTGACCGGCGGCTGGTCGGGATCTTCCTCCTCTTCCTCCTCCTCCTCCTCGCTGTCGTCCCCCTCGTCGTCGTCGCCCTCGTCGTCCTCGTCCTCGTCCTCGTCCTCGTCGTCCTGCGCCCAGGCAGGCGAAGCGTCCAGCACCGGGTACAGCGCCGCGACGGAGCCAAGCGCCAGGGCAAGGCTCAGGCGAAAGCCGGGGCGACCGGAGCGACCGGCGAGAGAAGATACGGGCAGATCGCGGAGCATTTTCCCTTCCTCCGTCGCGAGGTTAGCCCTCTCGACTCGACCTCCGCAAGCAACGGGGCCGAAAAGACCAACGGCGTCGATCGAACGATCGACGCCGTCGGTTGGCAAAGAAAGGCTAGGCGATCGCTACGCCGCGCCTCGATGCGCTCGGCTCAGCGCTTCTTGCTCTTCTTGCCCTTCTTGGGCGCGGCCTTCTTCGCGGGCTTCTTGGCAGCCTTCTTCGCGGGCTTCTTGGCGGCCTTCTTGGGCGCGGCCTTCTTGGCAGCCTTCTTCCGCTTGCTGCCGCCGACCTGACGCTCCTTGCGCGCGATGTCGCCGTCGCTGTCCAGATAGTAGAGGTACTTCGAGTAGTCCATCTGGATCCCGGCGTTGACGACCTTCGACGCCTTGCCCTTCGACTCGCCCGGCTTCTTGCGGGGGACGGCCCAGACGTCGCCGCCCTTGATGTAATACATCATGTCGTTGTCGCGCTTCACGCCAGCCTTGAAGACCTTCTCAGCTCCAGCCATGTTGGATTCCCTCCCGATTGGGTTGGTTGGTTTCCCGTGCCCACGGGGGGTCAAGGGAATTGGCGCCGACCCTACGGGACGGGTCTGACAAGAATCCAGCGTCGTGCTCGACGGAGATCGTGATCGTTCCCGTCGAGGATTCCGGAGCCGAAAATCCTCGACGGTAAACGCACGTTTCTCGACGGGAATTCGATCGATACTGAACGGGCGCGCAGGTCACCGTCGAGGATTCGATGGTTTCTTCGCGCTCCCCGTCGACGATCTGCAGACGAGCACCTGGCTCTCGCATCCCGGCCCGAGCGGGGCGCCCTGGAAGTCTCCACGCCGCTCGACGACGCGGAGCCCGGAATGGGCGAGGAGCGCCTCCAGCTCGGCGGGAAAGTACTTCCGCTGGCTGAGGAGGACGGCGCGCTCGGGACCGCCGTCCTCGGGCTGGTAGTAGAGGCGGATGACGGCGATCTGGCTGACCGGATCGTAGTCGTGGCTCGTCGAGTACCAGACGCGCTTGCCCGTCGTCGGGTGCGTGAAGCGCGTGCGCGCCCACCGCCGGTCTGGATCGCGCGCCAGCCACGCCGGATCGGGGAGCTGCACGTCGAACGCGAACAGGCCGTCGGGCGCGAGGTGTCGGCGCACCGCGCGCAGGCACGCCTCGAGCTCGACGCGCGTGTAGAGGTGCTCGAGCACGTTGAACGCCGCGATGACGAGCGGGAAGCGGCGGCGCAGCGCGAAGTCGCGCAGGTCGCCGCGCACCGCCTCGATGCGCTCGCGCACCGCCGCCGGCAGCCGCGCGCGCCGCGCCTCGAGCGCGTCCAGCATCGGCTGCGATTGATCGAGCGCGACGACGCGATGGCCGTCGCGCGCCAGCGGCACGCTCACGCGTCCGGAACCGCACCCGAGCTCGAGCACGCTCCCCGCGCGAGGTCGCGGTACCACTGCACGTCGGCGCGCCGGCGCCGGTACTCGTAGTCGTAGAGCGCGGCGTCCGCGTAGTGCTCGCGCGCGCCGAGATCGACCGCGGAGAGGTGATCGGCGAACGCGCGATCGTAGCGACCGCGCGTCACGGCGACTGCGTCGTCGCGGGCGCGGCGCTCTCCGCCGTCATCTGGCCGTGGCGGCGGC
>JAIOII010001467.1 GCA_019912685.1 Kofleriaceae bacterium | reverse complement strand
ATCCGGCCCCGCGCCGGCCGCCCCCGCGGGCCGCTGCGGTGCTCCGGCGGTGGGCTGGTCGTTGGGTCGTTCGTTGGGTCCGGCAGCCGCGCGCCTCTCGCCGGCCGCGCAGCTCGCGCAGGCCACGGTGGTCTCGGTGCTACTCGCGGTGATCGCGTGCTCGCCGTTGCCTACGGAGCTCCGCGGCCGATGCGCTGGATCATCAGGCCCGAGGCCCGAGGCCCGAAGCCCGAGGCCCGCGCTCACTGGTAGCCGCGGGCCTGCAGCTTGAACAAGGTCGCGTAGCGGCCGCCCTGGGCGAGGAGCTCGTCGTGGCTGCCGCTCTCGATCACCTTGCCGCCGTCGAGGACGACGATGCGGTCGGCCATGCGCACGGTCGAGAAGCGGTGCGAGATGACGATCGCGATCTGGTCCTTCGTGCGCTCGCGGAAGCGATCGAAGATCGCGACCTCGGCCGCCGCGTCCATCGACGCCGTCGGCTCGTCGAGGACGAGGATGTCGGCGTCCTTGCGCATGAACGCCCGCGCGAGCGCGACCTTCTGCCACTGGCCGAGCGAGAGCTCGCGGCCCTCGCGGAACCACTTGCCGAGCTGCGTGTCGTAGCCCGTCGGCAGCTCGGCGATGACCGGCGCCGCCAGCCCCTTGTCGGCGGCCTCGGCCCAGCGCGCGCGGTCGTCGTACGCGCGATCGTCGCCGGCGCCGATGTTCTCGCCGACGGTGAGCTGGTAGCGCACGAAGTCCTGGAAGATGACGCCGATGCGGCGGCGCAAGGTCGCCGCATCCCACTCCTGGAGCGGCAGGCCGTCGACGAGCACGCGGCCCTGGGTCGGGACGTAGAGCCCGGCGAGGAGCTTGATGAGCGTGGTCTTGCCCGAGCCGTTCTCGCCGACGATCGCGAGCTTCGAGCCGGGCGGCACGTGCAGCGAGACGTCGTCGAGCGCGGGCGTCGACGCGCCCGGGTACGTGAACGAGACGTGCTCGAAGCGAACGCCGTCGCCGGGATCGGGGCCGGCCGTCGCGCCGCCGACCTTCCCCGCCGCGGCGCCGCGCACCGGCAGATCGAGGAGCTCGTAGAGCGTCGACAGGTAGAGGTTGTCCTCGTACAGGCCGCCGACGTCGGAGAGCAGGTTGCCCATCGTCGACTGCGCCTGGCGGAAGACGACGACGTACATCGTCATGGCGCCGAGCGTGATCGTCTGCGCGATCGCGGCGAGCGCGATCCACACGTACATGCCGTAGAACGCGGCCGCGCCGAGGACGCCGAGCGCGATGCCCCAGAGGCCGCGGCGCCACGAGAGCGCGCGGTCGTCGGCGAACACGCGATCGAAGATCGCCTGGTAGCGGCGGAGGAGGCGCGGGCCGAGGTCGTAGAGCTTGACCTCCTTGGCGTGGTCCTCGCGCGCGAGGACGGTCTCGACGTAGACCTGCTCGCGAGTCTCGGGCGTGCGCCAGCGGAAGAGGCGGAACGCGTCGCCCGAGAACTTGGCCTCGGCGACGAACGCCGGCAGCGCGGCGCCGACGAGCACGGCGAGCGCGAGCGGCGAGAAGGCGGCGAGGAGCCCGAGCAGGCCGGCGAGCGCGATCGTGCCCTGGGCCAGCGAGAACGTGCGCATCACCATCGACAGCGGGCGCGACGACGCCTCGCGGCGCGCCCGCGTCAGCATGTCGTAGGTCTCGGAGTCCTCGAACTGCGTGAGGTCCAGCGAGAGCGCCTTCTCGAGGATCATCACGTTGATGCGGTTGCCGAGCTGCGCGCGCAGGAGCGAGCGCAGGATGTTGATGAGCCGCGTCGAGATCATGAGCACGAGCGCGAGCCCGGCCTCGATCGCGACCCACATGAGCGCCGCGTCGCGGTCGGCGACCTCGTGCGTCGCGGAGGCCGTGACGATCGCGTCGACGAGGCGCTTGCCCGCCCACGCCATCGCCGTCGGCGCGACGCCGGAGACGACCGCGCCCACGCCGAGCGCGATGGTCACGCCGCGGCTGGTCGCCCACACGAGGCCGAGCGCGCGGCGCGCGTAGCCGAAGACCCCGACGATGCTCTTCCACGTCAGCGTGCCGCTGGTCGGCGCGGGCGCGGACCGTCTGCCGTGCGGGTTTCCTGCCACGCCGCTACTGTAGGCGAAGCGCGCCCGCTTTCACCTCCCCGACCCGCCTGCCCGATCGCCTAGCCCGGCTCGGCCACCGATTCGACGAAGCCGCGGATGGAGATCTCCATCGTGTCCTCGTCCGGCGGCACCACCGTCGAGATGCGCTCGGAGATGCGGTGCGCGCGCTCGATCGGCCGGTCGAGCGTGCCCTCGGCGAGCGTCTCGGTGATGAGCGCGAGCTTGATCCGCGGGTTCGTCTGGCCGACGAAGTCGCAGAACTCGTTCGCGCCGGTCTGGGTCAGAGTCTCGGCGACGGCGACGCCCTTGATGTGGCTGCGCGGACGCTCGAGCAGGTCGATCGCCTCGAGCGGCGTCGACGCCTCGTACGACTCGCAGCCGGCGGCGCGCAGCTTGTCCGCGACCCGGCGCCGGCGATCGGGGTGGCGATCGACGACGATCATGCGCGGCCGGCGCGTCGCCTCGATCGCCGCGAGCACCTCGTCCTCGATCACGTCCTCCACCTCCGCCGCGAGCGGCGCGAAGCGGATCACGAGCTCGTCGATCGAGCAGCGGCGGATGATGCCGTCCACCGCGATCCATCCGCGCACGCCGATCTCCATCTCGATCATCACGCCCGTGCCCGGCGCCGGACACGGTGCTTGATCGTCCGTTCTCCGGACCCTCACTCCTCCCAGGGACAGGTCGACGATACGCCCCTTGATGGCGACTCTCGATGCGTGGATGACTGCCCCCGACTCCATCCCCGCCCGGTAGTGCCGCCGCCTCTCCTGTCTGTCCTCCACTCGACGACGATCCTTCATTTCGTCTCTGGCCTCCCGCCATTTCCACTATACGGATCGAAATCGCGAGTCGTCACCACGGAAGTGACGGTGCGAGGAAGATCCAGAGTCAGCGCAATTTTCGCTTGGCGATGCCCCTCACCTTGCGGCGCTTGAGGCGCGTCGCCTCGCGCAACCTGCGCTCGGTGCGCTCGATCATCTGCTGCTGCGCGTGCTTCGCCTGTGCGGATCCGCCACGCTGCACGTAACTCCCGTCGGGGAACATGTCCCACGCACCACGTTGATCACCGAGCTGCATGTCGAGGAACAACCTGAGCTCCTGCTGGAGACGCGCGTCCTCGATCGGCGTGAGCACCTCGACCCGACGCTCCAGGTTCCGCTGCATCACGTCGGCGGAACCGATGTAGTACTCGGGCTTACCGCCGTTGTGGAAGTAGAAGATCCGGGCGTGCTCGAGGAACCGTCCGACGATGCTGATGACGCGGATGTTGTCGCTGATGCCGGGCAAGCCGGGACGTAGCCGACACGTGTCGCGGACGACGAGATCGATCTGCACGCCCTTCTGCGAGGCGCGATAGAGCGCCTTCGCGATGTCGACGTCCTCGATCGCGTTCACCTTCCACTGCAAGACGCCCTTGCCACCCGCCTCCTGGTGCGCGATCTCGCGCTCGATCTTGTCGAGGAGCGCGGGCTTCAGGTTCTTCGGCGCGGGGAGGAGCTTCGAGTACTTGCGCTTGGGCTTGAACCCGGTGGTGAGGTAGTTGAACAGCTCGGTGAGATCGCGGCCGATCGCGTCGTCGCACGTGAAGATCCCGAGGTCGGTGTAGAGGCGCGCGGTGCCCGCGTGGTAGTTGCCGGTCGCGAGGTGCGCGTAGCGGCGGAGGCCGTCGTAGTCCTGGCGCACGACGAGGATCGTCTTGCAGTGCGTCTTGAGCCCGACGACGCCGTAGGTGACGTGGATGCCGGCGCGCTCCATGCGCGTCGCCCAGCGGATGTTGGCCTCCTCGTCGAAGCGCGCCTTGAGCTCGAGCACGACCGCGACCTGCTTGCCCGCCGACGCCGCCTGGATGAGGTGCTTGATCACCTGCGAGTCCTTCGACGTGCGGTAGAGCGTCATCTTGATCGCGCGCACCTTGGGATCGGTGGCGGCCTCGCGCAGGAAGCGCTCGACGGACTGCTGGAACGACTCGTACGGGTGGTGGACGAGCAGGCTCCGGACGTCGCGGATCGAGTGGAAGATGCTGCGGTCGGCGGAGAGATCGACGGGCTGCGCCGGCGCGTGCGGCGGATCGTGGAGCTCGGGCAGGTCGAGGGCGACGAGCTCCATGAGGTCGCGCTGGCCGAGCATGCCGACGGCCTCGAACACGTCGCGCTGCTCGTCGAGCGAGAGCTCGGCGGCGAGCTTGCCGCGCAGGAACGCGCTCATCGTGCGCTCGACCTGGAGGCGCACGATCGGCGCGAAGCGGCGCTCGCGCAGCTCGATCTCGATGAGCTCGAGGAGATCCTCGGCCTCCTCCTCCTCGCGCTCGGTGACGGCGTTGCGGGTGACGCGGAACTGCGCGCAGCTCTCGACCTCCATGCCGGGGAAGAGGAGGTCGAGGTTCTGCGCCATCACGTCCTCGAGGCCGACGAAGCGGTTGGGCCCGACGGCGAGGAAGCGCGGGATGCCGGCGCCGACGGGCACCTTGACGCGGGCGAGGAGGAGCTCGGGGTCGCCCGGGTAGTGGAGCGTGACGAGGAGGTTGAGCGAGAGGTTCGAGATGAACGGGAACGGGTGCGCCGGGTCCATCGCCTGCGGCGTCACCAGCGGGAAGATGTTGTGGAGGTAGTGCTCGCGGGCGCGGGCCTGCTCGGCGGCGTCGAGGTCGGCCCAGCGCACGAGCGCGACGCCGGCGGCGCGGAGCGCGGCGAGGAGCCGCTCGAGCACCTGCGCCTTGTGGAACTCGAGCTCGTGGATCGACGCGAGGCACTCCTGGATCTGCTGGGTCGGCGAGCGCCCGTCGGCGGTGGAGGCGTGGAGGCCGGCGCCGACCTGCTGCTTGAGGCCGCCGATGCGCTTCTGGAAGAACTCGTCGATGTTCGACGAGACGATCGCGAGGAACTTGAGGCGCTCGAGGAGCGGGACGCGCTCGTCCTCGGCCTCGTGCAGGACGCGCCAGCAGAAGTGGAGGTAGGTGAGCTCGCGGTTGAGGAAGAGCTCGGGCGCGCCGAGGTCGACCGCGGGATCGACGCCCACCGCCCCCGGGTGAGCC
>JAIOII010001466.1 GCA_019912685.1 Kofleriaceae bacterium | reverse complement strand
GACCGGCACCGCGGCGAGCGCGCCTGACGTCGCCGCGCGCGTCGTGGCGCGGCGCGAACATGGGTTGGCGCGGCCGGAACACGTGCGGGCTCGGTCCGACCTGGATCGCGCCGCCCCCGCGCGCCAGGTTTCCGGAATGCCCCTCTCGCAACGCTCCTCGTCGCTCCTCGTCGCGACGCTCGCGCTCGCAGCGGCGCCCGCCGCCGCGCGCGCCGACGACTGCCTCGGCGTCGTGCTCGCACATCCCCCGGATCGCCCGGCCGTCCTCGGTCGCGTCGTCGCGGTGAGCTGGACGTCGACCCCGTGCGCCGAGCCCCGGAGCTTCGAATGCGCGCTCGCGGGAGGCACCGCCTCCGAGGTCGCGGACTTGACGATCGACGTGCGCGAACGCTGGGCGGTCGGCGGCGCGCGCATGGATCCGGATCCCGCACGCCTGCGCCTCGTCGGCGTCCAGCCGCGCGCGCGCGACGGGTGCGGCGGTGAGCCGGTGCGCGTCGGAACGCTCCGCGTCTTCGTGCTCGGTGACCCGATCGACGGCGGCTACGAGATCGCGGGCAGCTATCCGTGGGTCGAGCCTGCCGCCGAACCGGCGCCGGCGGCGGCGGTGGTGCCCAAGGGCAAGGGCTGCGCGGGGTGCGCGACGGACGGCGACGGCGTCGGCCTGGCGCTCGTCGTGCTCCTCGGCCTGTCCTTCACCGCCGTGCGACCTCGACGAAGAACTGGTTGGGGAGGAAGTCGTGGCGCGCGACCTCGCGGTAGCCGGCCTCGGCGAGCTCGGCGAGGACGCGATCGACGGGGATGCGCATCTCGGCGGGCGGGCCCATCGGCGACTCGGGCGTGAAGTCGACGATCGCGAGGCGGCCGCCCGGGCGCAGCGAACCGGCGAGGCGCGTGAAGTACGGCACCCGGTCGGCGATGTGGTGGTACGTGTCGACGATGAGGATGACGTCGACCGGCTCGGGCACGCGGGCGTCCTCGGGCGCGCCGAGCACGGCGACGAGGTTCGCCAGGCCCTCGCGCTCGGCGCGCTCGGTCATGTAGCGCACCATGTCGGGCTCGATGTCGATGCCGTACACCTTGCCGTCGGGCACCGCGCGCGCGAGCCGGACCGCGAAGTAGCCGGTGCCGGCGCCGACGTCGGCGACGGTCATGGTCGCGTCGAGTGCCAGCGACGCGATCACGCGGTCGGGCTCCTGCCACGCGTCGCGCGCGGGATCGTCGAAGACCGCGGCCCAGCGCTCGGCGCCGTCGAAGCGATGCGCCATTCCGCCGTGCGCCGCATGGCCGCCGTGCTCGTGCTTGCGGGGCGACGAGCAGGCCACGAGCGCGAGCAAGGACGACAGCCAGCGGACGATGCGCATCACGCGGCTCCCTTCGCGGGCAGGTCGAGCGCGAGGTCGAGGTTGATCATCGCCGCGGCCTGCGTGCCCTGCGCCGCGGCGAAGAGCGCGCCCTGCTGCCGCGAGGTCAGGTCGCCGGCGGCGTAGACGCCCGGCACCGAGGTCTCGCGCTTCATCGGGTCGACCCTCACGAAGCCGTCGTCGTCGAGCGCCACGCCGACCGCGCGGACCAGCTCGACCTGCCGCTGCGGCGGGTGCGCGAAGAGCACGTCGCAGGGCACGACGCCGCCGCCGGCGAGCGCG
>JAIOII010001465.1 GCA_019912685.1 Kofleriaceae bacterium | reverse complement strand
AACGCCGTGAACTTCGCGAAGCCCTTCGACGCCTGCACCTTGGTGATCGCCGCGGTCAGCGTGGTCTTGCCGTGGTCGACGTGACCGATCGTGCCGATGTTCACGTGAGGCTTGTTGCGGACGAATTTTTCCTTCGACATGACTCTCTCCTTCGGGCTCAGGCGCGACGGGCGATGAGGCGTTCCCGCGTGGCGTGCGGGACCTCTCCGTATTCCTTGAACTGCATCGAGTACGTGGCGCGGCCGCGCGAGCTCGAGCGCAGCGCGGTGGCGTAGCCGACCATCTCGGCCAGCGGGACGGCGGCGTTCACGACCTGCACGCCGGGGCGCGCCTGCATGCCGGCGATGCGCGCGCGGCGCGCGAGCAGATCGCCGAGCACGTCGCCGAGGTGCTCGTCGGGCGCGCGGACCTCGAGCTCCATGAGCGGCTCGAGCACCGTCGGCGCGGCGGCGCTGGCCGCGTCGCGGAACGCGCGCGTGCCGGCGAGCTTGAAGCCGCGCGCCGAGCTGTCGACGACGTGGTGGCTGCCGCCGACGAGCGCGACCGTGAGGTCGGTCATCGGAAAGCCGGCGAGCACGCCCTTGCCGACGGCCTCGGCGACGCCCTCCTCGACCGCGGGGTGGTACTCGGCGGGGACGTCGTCGTTCGAGACCTGGGTCTCGAAGCGGTAGCCGGCGCCGCGGGCGGCGGGCTCGACGGCGAGGACGACGTGGCCCATGTGCGCCGGCGTCGAGCCGGTGAGCACGTGGCGGCCCTCGGCGCGCGCGGGCTGCGTGATCGTCTCGCGGTACGCGACCTGGAGGCGGCCGACCTTGGCGTCGACCCCGAACTCGCGGCGCAGGCGATCGACGAGGATCTCGAGGTGGAGCTCGCCCATGCCGGCGATCGTCGTCGCGCCGGTCTCGCCGTCGACGCCGACGCGGAACGACGGATCCTCGACGGAGAGGCGGTCGAGCGCGTCGCGCAGGCGCGCGAGGTCGGCCTCCGTCGCCGGCTCGATCGTCACGCCGAGCACCGGCTCGGGCACGTGCATCGCGTCGAGGACGATCGGCGCCGTCGGATCGCACAGCGTGTCGCCCGTCCCGGTGGCGTGGCGCCAGTCCAGGGACTGCCCCCCTGCCCTCAGCGACACCGGGGGTCCGCCGACGATCGCGCCGATGTCGCCGGCGACGATCTCGGTGATGTCCTCGCGGTGGTTGGCGTACATGCGCACGAGGCGGCCGACGTGCTCGAGGCGGCCCTTGGTCGCGTTGAGCACGGTGTCGCCGACGGCGAGGCGGCCGTTGTACACGCGCACGTACGTGAGCTGCGTGCGCGCCGCCTCGTCGGACATGACCTTGAAGACGAGCGCGGCGAGCGGCTGGCGCGCGTCGCCCTTGGGCCCGGGCAGGTAGTCGACGACGGCGTCGAGCAGGTTGTGCACGCCCTGGTTGTGGAGCGCGGAGCCGCAGAGCGTGGGCACCGCCTGACCGGCGAGCGTGGCGCGGCGGAGCGCGGCCTTCACCGCGGCGGGCGCGACGTCCTGCTCCTCGAGGAACGCGGTCATGAACGCGTCGTCGACGAGCGCGATCGTCTCGAGCATCGCGTCGCGCGCCTCGCGCGCGGCGGCCAGGTGCTCGTCGGGGATCGGGCCGTCGTCGAAGCGGACGCCGAGCGACTCGTCGTCCCAGACGCGCGCGGTCATCGTGACGAGATCGATCACGCCGGCGAAGTCGGCGCCGCTGCCGATCGGCAGCTGGACGAGCACGGGCCGTGCGCCGAGGCGATCCTGCATCTCGCGCACGACGCTCTCGACCTCGGCGCCCTCGCGGTCGCACTTGTTGACGAACGCGATGCGCGGCACGCCGTACCGATCGGCCTGGCGCCACACCGTCTCGCTCTGCGACTGCACGCCCTCGACGGCGGAGAACACCGCGATCGCGCCGTCGAGCACGCGCAGGCTGCGTTCGACCTCCATCGTGAAGTCGACGTGTCCCGGCGTGTCGATCAGGTTCACCCGGTGCGCGCGCCAGGTGAAGGTGGTGGACGCGGCGGTGATGCTGATGCCGCGCTCCTGCTCCTGCTCCATCCAGTCGGTGAAGGCGGCGCCGTCGTCGACCTCACCGAGGCGCGAGATCACGCCGGTGTAGAAGAGGATGCGCTCGGTGGTCGTGGTCTTGCCCGCGTCGATGTGCGCCATGATCCCGATGTTCCGGGTCTGCCCAGGCGCGACGGTCGGCGTGGCGGTGCCACGAGGCATGCTGCGTCGAGGACGGGTCCTTGCGGACGGCAGGCGGGGGCCAACCAAGTGCATCCGGTGCAGGTCCACGTGCCCGTGCGCGTGGCGGTGCTCCGAGATCAGGCCAGGTGGTTCGTACGTCGTTCGTACGCCTGTCTGGCCCCCGGTGATCTGCGTGCGCTTGGTTCGGTCCTCGCCTCCTCGACGGAAAATGACAGCGGGGCCGCGAAGGCCCCTCGGTGCTACCAGCGATAGTGCGCGAACGCCTTGTTGGCGTCCGCCATCTTGTGGACGTCCTCGCGCTTCTTGACCGCGTTGCCACGGTTCTGCGCGGCGTCGACGATCTCGTTGGCGAGCCGGTCGATCATCGTCTTCTCGCCACGGCCGCGCGCGTACTCGACGAGCCAGCGCATGCCCAGCGCCAGCGAGCGGTCGGGGCGGACGTCGACGGGGACCTGGTACGTCGAGCCACCGACGCGGCGGCTCTTGACCTCGACCTTGGGGCGCACGTTCGACAGCGCGCGCTCCCAGACCTTCAGCGGATCGTCCTTGGCGCGCTCGGCGACGAGGTCGAGGGCCTTGTAGACGATCTGCTCGGCGGTCGCCTTCTTGCCGTCCGACATCACCACGTTGACGAACTTGGTGATGCGGCGGCGGGTGTCCAACGGAGCGTCCGTGAACTTCGGGTCCGGGAGGACCTTGCGCTTGGGGACTTCACCTTTACGGGGCATGGCTCGCTCGTTTCTCCGTCAGCTCACTTGGGGCGCTTGGTGCCGTACTTCGAACGGCCCTGCTTGCGGTTCGCGACGCCGGTCGTGTCGAGCGTGCCGCGGATGATGTGGTAGCGGCAGCCCGGCAGATCCTTCACGCGGCCACCGCGGATGAGCACCACCGAGTGCTCCTGCAGGTTGTGCCCCTCGCCCGGGATGTACGACGTCACCTCCATCTGGTTGGTGAGCCGCACGCGCGCGACCTTGCGCAGCGCCGAGTTCGGCTTCTTCGGCGTCGTCGTGTAGACGCGAGTGCAGACGCCGCGCTTCTGGGGGCACGACTTGAGAGCGGGCGAAGCGGTCTTGGTCTTGACCTGCTTGCGACCCTGGCGAACCAGCTGATTGATCGTGGGCATTCGGGTTCCCGTGACTCGTGAAAGAGGCGCGAGTCTACGGATACGCCCTGAACTGTCAAGCCCCTAGAACCAGGGCCGGTCAGTCCCTCAGTGGGTCCACTTGTCCCCGCCGCCGGAGGCGCCACGGGGGTGCTCGGCGGCCTCGTAAGCGTGCGCCATCACGAAGTGATACGCCACTTCGCGGGCGGTCTCGGTCTCGATCACGCACTCGAAGACGAACTCGCCCTCCTGCTCGCCCGGCTCGGTCTGCACGTACGCGATCTCCGACGGGAAGACGACGAGCTCCCCGACCAGCTCCTTGCCGCGCGCGACCTGGACCAGGAAGGTCGTCTCGTCCTCCGCGAAGATCGTCCAGTGAAAGTCCTCGTGGTCGAAGAGCACCGACTCGGGAGTGCCGGCGCGGACGACGCAGTTCACGTGCCCCTGGAGCCACGTCCAGAAGGTCTGGAACGGCATCGTCGTGGCCACCGCGGTCAGCCGCTTCGTCGTCGTGCTCATGCTCCTCACAAACTAGCCCCTCTCGCCCGCGAACGCCAGCGTCAGCCGGGCGTCGCCGGTGCGGGCGTAGCGCACGACGATCGACGTCGCGTTCGCGGCAAGAAGTGGCTACGGCGCGTCGGGTGCGGCGGCGCCGCCGGCGAGGGCGCCGCGGCGCTCGCGCTGCACGAGCACCTTCAGGTTCTGCGGCGCGCCCTCGGGCCCGAAGACGCCGACGAGATCGGGGAGCCCGTCGCCGGTGACGTCGTCGCCGACGAGCGTGATGCCGCCGGCGAGCTCGACGTCGGCCGGCATGAC
>JAIOII010001464.1 GCA_019912685.1 Kofleriaceae bacterium | reverse complement strand
GCGCCGGCGACCCCGGTCCCGCTGACCGCGGGCGCGATCGGCGGCCCGTTCGCGTCGATCGAGGCGTACTGCAAGGCCGTCTCCGCGGCGTTCGTCAAGGACGACTGCTGGTCGGAGATGGACGACATGGAGATGTGCTCGTGCGCGACCGCCGACCAGGACGATCTCTCCGGCAACGTGAAGGCCGGCGGCAAGTCGGCCAACCTCGCCGGCGCTCACCTGGTCGCGGTCGCCGACGCGGCGGCCAACTACGTGCACTGCAGCGTCGCGCTCGAGCTGGCGAACGGCTGGCACGTCGTCCACAAGGCGTTCCCGTGCAACGCCGCGCCGGTCTCGCACGACGGCGGCATCTCCGTCACGGTCAACAGCTTCAACATCGTCGATGACAAGCTGACGCTGGCGTGGACGACCGACGACGAGCAGGACAAGAAGGCGTTCACGCTCGCGTGCACGGCCTCGGCGCCGGACAAGGCGACCTGCACGCCGCCCGCCGCGAAGTAGCGCGCGCCGCCGCTCACATCTGGATCCACGAGGTGGTCGGGAACCGAGGTGCCACGGCGGCAGCGCCGGTCAGGTTCCCTGCATCTCGACGCGGATGTCCATCTTGTAGTGCGCGATGTCCGCGAGGCTGTAGAAGTTGCTCTCGCCCATGGCGAGCGGGCCTCCGGTGGCGAGCTCCTTGATCGCCGACGCCTGCTCCTTGCCGGCGAGGCGCCTCGCCGCGACGAGGTGCTCGACGATCTCGAGCATCCCGGGGTTGTGCGAGAGCCTCCGGCGCGCGGCCTCGGTCCAGCCGGCGCGCCCGAGCGACGTCATCATCGTCTTGAGCCAGTAGGTCGTCGCCTGCGCCGTCGGCAAGAAGTAGGGCGCGTCGTACTGGCACCGGCAGCCCGCTGGATCGTGGACGACGATCCCGTCGTCGAGCACCTGGGTAAGGAACACGTAGTGGCCGGGGCCACCCTGGACGCCGAGGATCACCTGCTGGCCCTGGGCGAGCATCTCGGCGGCACGCGCGCGCGTCTTCGTGTCCTTGAGGTAGCCGGTGATGCCGGCCTTTCCCGTCGCGACGAGCTCGGTCTCCTTCGCGATCGCGAGGATCGTGTCGCCGTGGGTCACCTTCAGCCCCTTCAGGTTGGCGAGCGTCGTCAGCAGATCCTCGACCTGGATCCTCGCGAGGAGCCCCGGCGTCTCGATCGCGTGTCGCAGATCCTCGCGCTTGCCGTCGATCTTGATGCCGCCCAGCGGCTTGCCGAGTCGCTGGAGCGCCGTGCCCGCCTTCTGCTTCACGAGCGTCTCGTCACCGTCGGCGAAGCTGAGGAGCGCCATCGTCAGGCTCGTCATGTTGCAGGTGCCGCCCGCCATGTAGAGGTTGTCGTTCTGCGTGCGGTACACGTCCGCTTCCGGAGAGGGTGACGGTGCCGGCGTTGCTGCAGGTGCGCGGCGCAGCGCAGGCGTGACGAACATGTCGCGCAGCCAGAGCCACGTCCTGGCCTGCTCGCTCCCCTTCGCGATCTTCTCGCCCGCGAGCTCCGGGTACAGGCGATAGTAGGCGGCGTCGGTGATCGCGTTCACGTCGCGCTCGCCGGCCTCGAGGTGGCGCTGCACCTCGGCCTCGACCGCCTGGTCGTTCGGGTCGAGCGGCTGGGCGTAGCTGAAGTCGAACGCGTCGGGTGCCTCGGGCGCCGGGGACGAGATCGACGCCTGCGCCGCGCTCGCGCCAGGCGCGCCCTGCCGCGGCAGGGCCGCCGTCAAGGTGCGCTTGCCGGGAGCCTTGCCCGCCGACTCCGCATCGGAGGACGAGCTCGAATCGAGGTGGTGATCGAGGTCGAACAGCATGCGCGCGACCCATCGCAATCCCCGCGCCAGCCCGCCGGCGCCGCAAGCGCGTGTTCCCGCGGCGGTCGCGGGCCTGGGGGCGTCCGGACCGCACGAACTGCGCGCGCGATTCGATCGCGCGGCGCGCCGCTACTGGGCCCGCGACGAGATGTCGTCGCCTCGCCCGCGCTCGTCGCGACGATCCGTCCCGCGGCGTGCGCCGAGCTCAGGAGCCGCTCGCCGCGGCGCGCTGGTCGCGCGCGGCGAGGTCGGCCTCGAGCGCCTGCATGCAGGTGTACGCCTGCGACGGCGTCATCTCGTCGCAGTCGGCGCGGCCCGCGCTGTCGAAGCGCGCGCGCTCGGTCTGGTGACGCGCGGTGCGCTCCGCCGCGGTCTCGGCGCGGGCGCGCGCGGCGAGGGCGAACCGCGCCTGGTTGAGCTGCGTCATCTCGCCCGGCCGCACCATCTGGTGCGCCGTGAGCTGGAGCGACACGCGGCCGGCCGCATCCGTGCAGTGGGCGTAGGTCACGATCCGCCCCTGCGCGGTGTTGCCCCAGGTGGTCGGGTAGATCGCCGTGTCGTTCGGGTTGACGAGCAGCTGGGTCGAGACCGCGTCGTTGCTGGCGACGGCGATGTCGTAACAGGTGCCGGCCGCGACGTCGAAGACGAAGCCGCTCATCGACGCGAGGCCCGTCACGGCGCCGGTCACGTCGGTGCCGCCGGCCGCGCCCGCGGCTTCCGCCGCCAGCGTGGCGTCGTCGGGGCCGGCGCTGCCGTCGGCGCTCGGCGGCATCTGCCCCGGGTTGGCCGGCGCGGTGGCCGGGGCCGCCGGGAAACATCCGGCGAGCACGGAGGAGAGCAGGGACACGGCGAGCAACGATCGGTGCAGCACGCCACGTGGGTATCACGAACCGGCCGCCGTGGATTAGGCGTGGGCGCGGGTGCGTTGATCGGGGAGACCCATGCACCCGCTCCACCGCAACGCCCGCCTGTCCAGCGAGCGCCCCCGCCAGTGGCCGCTCGCCGTCGCCGCCGCCAGCATGGTGGTGCTCTGCGTGAGCGTGGTCGTGCTGCGCGCGTCCGCACCGCCGCGCCCGAGCCCGTCCATCAGCCGTGGGCGGAGGTCGAGCGCGACGAGCTTCCGCCTCGCGTCGTCGCCGGCACGTGCGACCTCTCGCTCCTGCCGGCGTCGATGGTCGAGGAGCCGGCGGAGGACGACGCCGCCGCGCTCCGCGTGATGCTGAACGAATGGCTCGGCGCGCCGCATGCCGAGTTCCGCCGGGGACCGGGCATCGAGCACCGGCGCGGGATCGTCCACGTCGAGAGCGAGGAGGATCGGGGCGACGATCCGCCGTACCCGCGGTCGGCGGAGCCCGAGGCGCAGCGCGTGTGCGGCAGCGCTGCCGCATGGCTGCGCACGCACCTGCGCGAGCGGCTCCAGTTCGAGGGCCTGGCGTGTCAGGGCAACGTCTGCTGCTTCGACGGCATGGAGTACCACCCGGCGGGCCTCGTCGTGTTCCGGCGCGGTGCGGTCGTCGACGGGCCCGACTGGATGATCGAGGGCTGGATCGAGGTCCACGTGGCCGCGCTCGCCCCGGAGAT
>JAIOII010001463.1 GCA_019912685.1 Kofleriaceae bacterium | reverse complement strand
GAGATCGCGGTCGCCGCCGGCGACCGCGATCTCGAGGCGACGGCGACCCTGCGCCTGCTCGACGCGGCGACCGCGCGCTCGGATCCCAAGGCGCTCGAGACCCTGGTGCCCGTGGCGCGCGCCGCCGTGGCCCGCGACGGGGTCGCGCCGCGGGTGCGGCTCCTGTTCCACGACAAGGAGGCGACCGCGCTGGCCAAGCTCGGCGCGTACGACGAGGCGCGCGTGGCGTGCGAGCGCCTGGCGGCGATCGAGCCGCCGCCGCAGCCGCTCGCCACGCGCTGCCGCTGCGTCGTGGCGATCGACGCGATGGCGGTGAAGACCGTGGAGGAGCCGTGCCGCGCGGCGCTCGCCGCCGGCCTCGAGGCCTACGGCGAGCACCATCCCGTCAACACGGCGCGCATGGCCAACCTCGCGGTCGCGCTCAAGGCGATCGGCAAGCACGAGGAAGCGCTCGCCCTCGATGCGCGCGCGCTGGCGCTGACCGAGGCCGCCTACGGCGCCGCCTCCGAGGACGTCGCGCGGATGCTCCCGAGCATGGCCGACCGCCTGATGACCGTCGGCAAGCACGAGGAGGCTCTCGCCATGCTCGAGCGCGCGGTCGCGATCCGCAGGCAGCTCGACGGCGACACGCCGACCCGCCTGCAGGGTCACGCCGAGCACAAGCTCGCCGAGGCGCTCGTGCGACTCGGCAAGCTGGACGACGCGCTGGTCCGCGCCGAGCGCGCGATGCAGATCCTCGAGGCGACGATCCCGCCCGGGCACCCCGACCTCATCAAGGCCTACGCGCAGTACGGCAACATCAACCTCGGCGCCGAGCGCTGGCCGGCGGTGGAGCGCGCGATGAGTCGCTGCGCCGAGCTCGCGCTCGCGGTCCACGGTCCCCGTCACCAGCTACGCGCGCTCTGCGTGCTCGGCCTCGCGCAGGCCCGGCTGGCCGGCGGCCAGGCGAAGGATGCCGCCGCCGACGCGCGCACCGCGCTCGAGGTGATGACCGAGCTCGGGCTCCACCCCGTCAACCTCGGCGCCGCGGAGGGCGTGCTCGGCCGCGCGCTCGGCGAGAGCGGCGACCGGGCGGGCGCCCGCGCGCACCTCGACAACGCGATCGCGATCTTCGAGAAGCTCGGCCCCGGCGGCGCCGCGAGCCTCGCCGAGGCGAAGCGGCTGCGGAAGCGCTTCTGATCACGGCTCCCGATCGGAGAGATCGACCGAGAGCGTGGTGCGCTCGCCATCGCGCGGCGCGGCGCGCGGGGTGTGATCGTCGGCGCGCGACCAGCTGCGCCAGAAGGCGATCGCGGTGACGATGACGACGAAGGCGAGAGCGAGGAGCTCGACGACGAGGCGGGTGGACATGGCGGCGCAGCGGCGGTGGTGGGCTGACACCACCATGGCCGCGCGGCGCGTGAAGCGGCGAGGGGCGCGCGCGTGAGCATCGCGTGAACCCGCGTGTGGCGCGGCACGCGCCGACGGCTCAGTGCCGCGTGCCGTCGGCGCCGACTTCCCAGGTCATGCCGGAGAGGAGCAGCTTGTCGAGCTGACCCTCGCCCTGCTTGGCCCGCGCGTCGGCGATCTGCTGGTGCGCCATCGACTCGTACGTCGGCTTGTCCTCGACGTGGAGGATACCGACCGGCACCGGGAACGCCGGGTGCGTCATGCCGGCGAGCAGGTACGCGTACGCCCCGCTGCCGCGCTCGCGGTGGACGAGGAGCTGGTCCTCCTTCACGCCGTCGTCGCCGACCTTCACGAGCTCCGGCACGAGGTCGGGCGAGAGCCGCACGCCCATCGTGCCGCCCGCGAACGTGAGCGGCTTGCCGTCGACCAGCGGCATCTGCTTGCCGGTCGGATCGTCCTTCACCTGGTCCCAGATGCCGTCGTTGAAGACCGGGCAGTTCTGGAGGATCTCGATCAGCGCCGAGCCCTTGTGGGTGTACGCGCGCTGGAGGATCGCGCCCAGCCCCTTGGCGTCGGTGTCGGTGCAGCGCGCGACGAACGTCGCGCCCGCGCCGAGCGCGAACTGGAGCGGGTTGACCGGGTGATCGATCGAGCCCGACGGTGTCGAGCCCGAGCGCGTGCCGACCTTCGACGTCGGCGAGTACTGCCCCTTCGTCAACCCGTAGATCTGGTTGTTGAAGAGGATGATCTTCAGCTCGACGTTCCGGCGCAGCGCGTGGAGGAGGTGGTTGCCGCCGATCGACAGGCCGTCACCGTCGCCGGTGATCACCCACACGTCGAGCTCGGGGCGCGCGACCTTGAGGCCGGTCGCCACCGCCGGCGCGCGGCCGTGGATCGAGTGGAAGCCGTACGTGTTCATGTAGTACGGGAAGCGGCTCGAGCAGCCGATGCCGGAGACGAACACCGTGGTCTCGCGCTTGACGCCGAGCTGCGCCAGCGTGCGCTGCACGGTCGCGAGGATCGCGTAGTCGCCGCAGCCGGGGCACCAGCGGACGTCCTGGTCCGACTCGAAGTCCTTCTTGGTCAGCTTGACGAGCTTGGGGGCGGGGTCACTCATGGCGTCCTCAGGCCTGCGCCGGGGCGGCGGCAGCGGTGGTGGCGGCGGTGGACGTGGCCTTCGATTCGCACAGCGGCTCGAGGGCGGCGATCACCTCGCGCACCTTGAAGGGCTGGCCCTGGACCTTGTTGAGGCCCTTGATGTCGATCAGGAACTTCGCGCGCAGGATCGTACGCAGCTGGCCGGTGTTGAGCTCGGCCACCATCACGTGGCGGAAGTTGCCGATGATCTTCTCGAGGCCGGGCTCGAGCGGCGACAGCCAGCGCAGGTGCGCGTGCGACACGCGCCGGCCCTGGCCGCGCAGCTCCTCGGTCGCCTGACGGAGCGAGCCGAACGTGCCGCCCCAGCCGATGAGCAGCACGTCGCCCGACGTCTCGCCGCGCAGGTCGAGCTCGCCGAGCGAGCGCGCGACGCGCTCGACCTTCTCGGCGCGCACCTTCACCTGGCGCTCGTGGTTGCCCGGCTCGTAGGAGATGTTGCCGGTGAGGAAGTCCTTCTCGATGCCGCCGATGCGGTGCTCGAGGCCCGGCGTCCCGGGGACGACCCACTCGCGCGCCAGGGTCTCCTGGTTGCGCTGGTAGACGAAGTAGTCCTGGGCTTCCGTGCGGTGCGTGACCTCGAAGCGCTGGAGCTTCGAGACGTCGGGCAGCGGCCACGGCTCGCTGCCGTTGGCGATGTACCCGTCGGAGAGCAGGAACACCGGCACCATGTGCTGGGTCGCGATCTTCACGGCCTCGACGGCCGCGTAGAACGAGTCGCCGGGCGACTTCGCCGCGATCACCGGCACCGGCGCCTCGCCGTTGCGGCCGTAGATCGCCTGGAACAGGTCGCTCTGCTCGGTCTTGGTCGGCAAGCCCGTCGACGGGCCGCCGCGCTGCACGTTGACGATGACGACCGGCAGCTCGGTCATGACGCCGAGGCCGATGCCCTCCTGCTTGAGCGCGATGCCGGGGCCGCTCGACGCGGTCACCGCGAGCGAGCCGCCGTACGCGGCGCCGAGCGCGGCGCCCATCGCGGCGATCTCGTCCTCCGCCTGCAGCGTCATCACGCCGTAGTTCTTGAACTTGGCGAGCGAGTGGAGAATCGTCGACGCGGGCGTGATCGGATAGCCGGCGTAGAAGACGGTCTTGCCGGCGAGGTGCGCGCCGGCGACGAGCCCCATCGCCAGCGCCTCGTTGCCGGTGATGTTCCGGTACACGCCCGGCGCGAACTTGGCGGGCGGCACCTTGTAGACCGTCTGGAACACCTCGGCGGTCTCGCCGTAGTGGTAGCCGGCCTTGAACACCTTGACGTTCGCCTCGCCGAGCTCGGGGCGCTTCTGGAACTGGGTGAGGATGCGGCGGATCTCGGTCTCGGGATCGCGGCCGTACATCCAGAACACGAGGCCGAGCGCGAAGAAGTTCTTGGTGCGGCCCTTCTCCTTCGTCGACAGCGTCGTGCCGTCGAGCGCGCTGACCGTCAGGTGCGAGATGTCGACGGCGTGCACGCGGTACTTCGACAGCGAGCCGTCCTCGAGCGGGTTGGCGGTGTAGCCGGCCTTCTTGAGGTTGGCCTCGATGAAGGCGCCCGCGTTGGCGATGAGCACGCCGCCGTCGACCAGATCCTTGAGGTTCGTCTTGAGCGCCGCCGGGTTCATGACGACGAGCACGTCGGGCGCGTCACCCGGCGTGTAGATCTCGCTCGCCGAGAAGTGGAGCTGGAAGCCCGACACGCCGAACAGCGATCCCGCGGGGGCCCGGATCTCGGCGGGGAAGTCGGGGAACGTCGAGATGTCGTTGCCTGCCTCCGCCGCCGCCTTCGTGAACTCCGTGCCGGTCAGCTGCATACCGTCGCCCGAGTCGCCGGCGAAGCGGATGACGACTCGGTCGAGCTCTTGCGTCTTTGACATCAGATCCTCGCGCGCGTCGAGGACGCGCAGTGGTGGGGACCCTACCGGTCCTGTGACTTGCGTGCAATGCCCCTGCGACCCTTGCGAAACGTAAGAGTTCCGGGTATCTGTACACGGGTTGCACCCGTAGCTCAGCTGGATAGAGCGTTGGCCTCCGGAGCCAAAGGTCGCAGGTTCGAATCCTGCCGGGTGCGCGAAGGGACAGGTGCCGAAGACGCTCGCCCAGATCGCGGTTGATGCCGGGCTCCTGTCGCGCGCGGACGTGGGGCGAGCCGGGCAGATCGCCGACGAGAAGCGCGTGCCGCTCGTCGTCGCGCTCGTGCGCGAGCTCGGCGTCGACGAGGTCGCGCTCGTGGGCGCGTTCCGTCGCGAGCTGCGCCTGCTCTCCGTCGATCCGCGCGCGGTGAAGCCGGAGAGCGATGCGCTGCGCGAGGTGTCGCGCGACCTGTGCAAGCGCCTGCGCGTCGTGCCCTTGCGGGTGAGCGGTCCGCCCGAGGACGACAAGGAGATCTGGCTGGCGATGGCGGACCCGACGGACATGGGGGCGATCGCCGAGGTCGAGCGCGTGACCGGCGCCGTCGTCGATCCGGCGCTCCTGCCGCTGTCGGCGATCGACGAGCTCATCGACCGCGGCTACAAGGAGCTCAACACGCAGGTCCTGAAGCGCCAGAGCGGCGGCGGCCAGGGGAAGTCGGGCAAGGTGTTCGGCGCGAACGTCACCGTTCACACCAAGCCGCACGCGCGCATCGACGGCGAGGACACGCAGGACCACTCGCGCACCGTCCCGTTCCACCAGATCGCCGACGAGGCCGACGTCGCCACCCGCGTCGCCGCGCTGGTCAAGGTGCTCATCGACAAGGGCGTGATCGGCGAGGACGACTACGAGGCCGCCATCCGCGACCTCCTCCGCCGCCGCGGGGAGTAGTGGTGGATCCGCGACAGCGAAGCCATGGTTTTTTGCGGCGGTGGCGCGCAACGGCGCGAATCGCGGGGCGTTGCTGCCGGGAAATGCCTGGCGCGGTGCGTGCATAGGGACGGGAACGTCCGGAATCCGTGCGCTATATTCGACAGCGCGGCCGGGCAGCCAAACCATGTCCGCCTCCGAGATGAACCCCGCCCCCCTCACGTGTATGAACTGCCGGCGCGAGCTCGCCCCCGCCGCGCTCTTCTGTCCCGCCTGCGGGACCCCGCGCGTGCGGGAAGGCGCGACCGACGAGCTGATCGGCAAGGTGCTCGGCGAGCGCTTCCTCGTGCAGGAGCGGCTCGGGCAGGGCAAGTCGGGGACGATCTATCGCGCCGAGCACGTGACGCTCCGCCGCAAGGTCGCGATCAAGGTGCTGCACCACGAGCTCTCGCGCGACGACCTCGCGATCGAGCGCTTCCGCCGCGAGGCGACGTCGGTGGCCGAGATCGACAACGAGCACATCGTCGAGATCCACGACTTCGGGCGCACGCCCGACGGCCGGCTCTACCTCGCGATGGAGCTGCTCGAGGGCGAGACGCTCGACGCCGCGCTCGCGCGCGACGGCAAGATGGCGGTCGAGCGCGCGGCCGACGTGGTCATGCAGGTCGGCGAGGCGCTCGTCGAGGCGCACTCGGTCGGCTTCGTCCACCGCGACCTGCGCCCGCGCAACGTCTACCTCGCCGTGCGCCGCGGCAAGGCGAACTTCGTCAAGCTCCTCGACTTCGGGCTGTCGAAGCTGGTCGAGAGCGGCGGCGCGGCGGCGTCGACGAGCCTCGGCATGACGTTCGGCGACCCGCGCTACATGTCGCCGGAGCAGGCCAAGGGCGACGCGATCGATCGCCGCGCCGACATCTACTCGCTCGGCTGCATCGCGTACGAGATGCTGACCGGCGAGCCGCCGTTCGCCGGCGGCAAGGTGTTCGACGTGCTCACGCGCCACGTGAACGAGCGGCCGACGCCGGTGCGCGAGAAGCGGCCCGACGTGCCGGCGTGGCTCGACGCCGCGATCATGCGCGCGCTCGCCAAGTCGCCGGACGACCGCTTCGTGACGGCGCAGAAGCTCGTCGAGGCGATGCGCGTCGGGCTCGCGACCGGCGCGATCCCCGCCGACGACGCGGCGCCCGTCGCGGTGCCAGCCGCGG
>JAIOII010000143.1 GCA_019912685.1 Kofleriaceae bacterium | reverse complement strand
CCTCGAGCAGCGCGAGCCGCGCGCGCAGGAGCGACGCCTCGTTGCGCACGAGCTCGACGCGCAGGATGAGCGAGGCCTCGAGCGCGGGCCAGCGCTCGGCGAGCGCGGCGTAGCCCTTCGCGGCCTCGCCGGTGTAGAGGTGGAGCTGCCCGAGCCCGAGCAGGTGATGGTAGTGCTGCAGGTGGAAGCCGTGCGCCGTCCACTGGGCGAGCGCGAGGCCGAGCTCCTCGGCCGCCTGCGCCGGCCGATCGGGGACGAGCCACGCCGCGTTGGGGATGCCGACGCGCAGGTTGGTCGCGGCGTAGAGATCGCCGCGCTCGGTGGCGGCGCGGAGCAAGCTCGGCGTCAGGGACGCGAGCTCGTCGAGCTGGCCGAGGTAGAAGAGCGAGTAGCAGAGGAAGAAGTGGATCGTGTCGTGCTGCCACGCCACGCCGGTCGCGCTGCCCTGCTCGCGGATCGCGCGCTCGGCGGCGCGCGCCAGCTCGAGCGCGCGCGCCCAGCGCCCGCCCTGGTACGCGTGCACGCACTCGGAGCCCAGGAGGAGCGCCGTGGCGAACGCCGACGGCGTCTTCTCGAGGTGCGCGCTCGCCGCCGCGAACAGCTTCTCCGCGCGCCTCCGGCTCCTCGCGCCCTGGGTCGACAGGAAGGCGCCCTCGACGGCGAGCGCCTTGGCGACGCGCGTCGGCTCGCCGGCGTCGAGCGCGAGCAGGAGGTGGCGCGTCTGGAAGTCGGCGCCCCGGATCAGGTCGACCATCGCGAGCCCGGTCGCCACCGACCAGCACATGTCGACGCGCGTGAGCTCGGTCGCCGCGATCTCGCTCTCGTGGCGCGCGTCGATGCCGATGCCACGCACGCGCAGGCGCGCACGACGGAAGAGCAGCGAGGCGAGCGCGCGCTTCGGCGTCGCCGGCAGCCGCATCCCGAGCGCCGCCAGCACCTGGGTGATGAGGCGCAGGCCGCGATCGATGTGACCGCTGATGAGGAGCTGCTCGGCGGCCTTGCGGCGGAGCTCGAGCGCGACCGCGTCGACCCCGACGAGCTCGGCGGCGGCCAGGTACGCGTCGGCGGCCTCGGCCCCGCGGCCGGTGTTGCCGAGCGCGTCGCCGAGCTCCTCGTAGAGGTGGGCGCGATCGCGGTGACCGAGGTCGAGCGCCCACTGGAACGCGCGCGCCGCCTGATCGAAGGCGAGCGACTCGGCGGCGCGCTTGCCGGCGGCGGCGGCGTGGCGCGCGGCGACGTCGCTCCGGCCCGCGCCGTCCCAGTGGAAGGCGAGGATCGACTCCTGGCCCGGGTGCGGCGAGCCCTCGATCGCGCCGGCGAGCGTCAGGTGCAGGTTCTTGCGCCGCTCGCCGTCGATGCCGGCGAGGATCGCGTCGCGCACGCGGTCGTGATAGGGCTCGATCGTGTCCGACGGCCGGACACCGCCCGAGCGCACGAGGTTGGAGACGCGCAGCGCGGAGATGAGCCGGCCGAGCGAGTCGGGCGGCACGTCGGCGGCGCGCGCGAACGTCTCGAGGTAGAGCGGATGGCCGGCGACGGCGACGAGCTCGACGATGTCACGGGCGCGCGCGTCGAGCGCCGCCGCGCGACGGGCGACGACGTCCTCGAGGTGCAGCGCGCCCGCGCCGCGATCGCCGGAGCTGCCGAGGTGACGCACGAGCTCGTCGAGGAAGAGCGGGTGGCCGCCGGCCTCGCGCGAGAGCTCGTCGAGATCGACGGGCGCCGCCACGCCGTGGGCGTGGAGCAGGATGCCGGCGAGCTCGCGCGCCTCGTCG
>JAIOII010001462.1 GCA_019912685.1 Kofleriaceae bacterium | reverse complement strand
GCGCGACCGCATCCGCGCGCGGCTCCTCGCCGTCCATGCGCGCCCGCGCCGCGAGCGCTCGCGCATCGCGGGCGCGTCGGCCATCGGCACGAGCTTGCCGAGGTTGGCGTCGAGGACGTCGTCACGGGCGGGGTCACGGCTGGAGCGGGTCATGGCGTCACCTCCTCGAGCGCGTGGCCGAGGGTGGAGAAGGTTTCCTTGAAGGCGCGGCGGGCCCGGGCGAGCAGCGACTTGGCCGCGTCGACCGACAGCCCCATCTCGCGCGCGAGCTCCTCGAGGCTCTGGTCGTCGACGTACTTCCGGGCCAGCGCGAGCCGGTAGCTCTCGGGCAGGTGCGCGATGGTCATGGTCACGAGGTCGCGCGTCTCGGCGCGCGCGAGCACGTCGCCGGGCAGCGGCGTGCGCTCGAGGGCGTCGTAGAGCTGCGCGAGCGACGCGTCGATGCGGTCCCAGCGCTCGGCCACCTCGTCGGCGCGCTTGTGATCGCGAAGGTGATCGCGGATCACGTTGCGCGAGAGCGTCGTCAGCCAGCTCGCGACCGAGCCGCGCGCGCCGTCGTACTCCTGCGTCCTGCCGAGCGCGGCCGTGAACGTCTCCTGCACGATGTCCTCGGCGAGGGACTGGTCACGACCGACCCGGTAGAAGACGAAGGCGTAGAGCCCGTCGACGTGGGCGTCGTAGAGGCGGGCGAGCGCGTCCCCGTCGCCGCCGGCGGCGGCGCGGAGGTCGGCAGAGTCGCCCTTGCGAAACAACCGCGACAGGAGGCCGGCGAGAGGTAGGCTCATGGTGCTGGTGTTCTCCGCGTGCGCATGCGTCGTTCCGATCTGTCAGCGAGCGAGCGCGAGGTGTCGCGCTCGGATGCGAATGGGCAACGCGCAGGCGGCGAGGCGGGTCTGAACGGTGTGAGGAATGGAGTCGCCATCGCCGTCGTCGCGAGTGCGATTCTGCATGTTTGCGTGCTGTGGGTGCTGGACTGGATCGAGCCGCCGCAGCGGGAGCGGAAGGCGACGGTGCTGCGGATCGGGCTGGTGGAGGTCGCGACGGAGGCGGCGGAGGTCGAGCCGATGGAGGTGGTGCTGGCGGACATCGGGGAGGGCGGAGAGACCGGCGAGACGGAAGGGACGACGGAAGGGACGACGGAGGTGGCTCCGGCACCTACAGCGACAGCGATCCGGAGATCGGGGGAGGCGGGCGCGACGCAGCTCGGTGCGGAGTCAGAGAGATCGGGCACGGGCACGGGCACGGGCACGGGTCCGGAGAGCGAGACCGGCGGAGGGTACGGCAGGCTGTCGATGAGAAGACCGGATCTCGGGATGGGAGGCGTGGTGCTGCACGAAGATCCCGACGCGCGGCGGGCGGAGGTCGGCGTCGAGCCGACGGGCAAGCTCGCGCCGAGCGGCGGTGGGACATACCGGACCCAGCGGCCCGGCTTCCAGGGCCAGGTAGGGCGCGACGGGAAGGTCAGCTTCAAGGACAAGCCCGCCTTTTCGGTGAAGCTGAAGCTCCCCAATCCGATCAAGGTCGCCAGGCGCGCGGCCAAGGGGCTGGAGGACTGGCAGCGCGATCCGTGGGCGCAGGTGAAGGACGCCGAGCGGGACTGGACCAGCGGACTCGAGGTGAAGGACTACACCAAGCACCTCGACAAGAAGGAAGGCGAGGACGACAAGGCCGATCACGGCGAGGTCGCGACGGTGCCGGTGCTCGGCGGCAGCACCGAGCTCACCGACTGGGTGATGCGGAAGCTGGGCGAGGACCCGTACCAGAGCGACAAGCTCCTGTGGATGGACGAGACCCGCGAGGAGCGCGCGCAGATCGGGCGCGTGCACCGGGAGCGCGAGCTGAAGCGCTCCGACGAGAT
Source organism: Kofleriaceae bacterium (assembly GCA_019912685.1). Lineage (GTDB taxonomy): Bacteria > Myxococcota_A > Polyangia > Haliangiales > Haliangiaceae > UBA2376. Next base: position 1,638 of record JAIOII010001462.1, on the reverse strand, counting down.
CATGCGGCGCCACCTCGACCGGCTGTGGGCACGGGCGGATCTGGGGCTGAAGGAGAAGAAGGTGGCGCTGTTCGAGCTGTGGGATGACGGCGCCGAGGACGGGGACGCGAAGCTGGTCGAGGCGGCGAACCGGGCCCGGACGCTGGTCATCGGATTTGTTCGTGCCCGCCTGCCGCGAGGGAGCGCGGGCGCGTACACGGCGGCGGAGCTCGACGCGCTCAACCGGCGGCGCACGTCGCGCGCGCGCTTCGCGCCGTACGAGTAGAGGAGAGCGCTCGAGAACGGGTACTCTGGGGCGTGGTCGGGCACGCGCTGATCCAGACGTTGGCCCTCGTCGTCGGCACCGCCGCCGTGACGACGGTGGTGTTCCAGCGCCTGCGCCTGCCGGTCGTCCTCGGCTACCTCGTCGCCGGCGTCCTCGTCGGTCCCTACACGAGCGTGTGGTTCATCGCCGACGAGGGCGTCGTCGCCACGCTCGCCGAGCTCGGCGTCATCCTGCTGATGTTCTCGATCGGCCTCGAGCTCAGCGTGCGCGGCGTGGTCGGGGTCGGCGTCGGCGCGATGGTCGCGACCGTCATCGAGGTCGGCCTCATGTTCGTGCTCGGCACCGCCGTCGGCACGGCGTTCGGCCTGTCGGGCAAGGCGAGCCTCTTCGTCGGCGTCATCGTCGCGATCTCGTCGACGACGATCATCTCGCGCTCGTTCGACGAGCACCCGCCGCCCCCCGAGCACCGGCGCCGCGTGTTCTCGCTGCTCGTGATCGAGGACCTGCTCGCGATCCTCCTCTTCACCGTGCTCACGGCGGTCGGCAAGGGCGCCGGCCTCGGCTGGAGCGACCTCGCCGTCACGCTCGGCAAGCTCACCGGCTTCCTGGTCGCGACGATCGCGCTCGGCATCCTCGTCGTGCCGCGCCTCGTGCGCGCCACGGTCGCGCTGGGGCGGCACGAGACGACGCTCGTGCTCGCCGTCGGCCTGTGCTTCGGGCTCGCGATCCTCGCTGACCGGGCGGGGTACTCGGTCGCGCTCGGCGCGTTCCTCGCCGGCGCGCTCACCGCCGAGGCGGGCGAGAACAAGCACATCGAGCCGCTCGTCGCGCCGGTGCGCGATCTCTTCGCCGCCGTCTTCTTCGTCTCGGTCGGCATGCTGATCGACCCGCAGGTCTTCGCCGATCACTGGCTCGCGGTGCTCGTCGTCCTCTGCGTCGTCGTCGGCGGCAAGCTCGTCGCCGTGACCCTCGGCGTCTTCCTCGCCGGCCGCGGCGTGCCGGCCGCCGTCGCGACCGGCATGACGATGGCGCAGATCGGCGAGCTCTCGTTCGTCGCCGCGAGCATCGGCGTCGCGAGCAAGATCTTGCCGCCCGCGTGGTACGCGATCGCGGTCGCGGTGTCGGCGGTGACCGAGGGCTCGGGCCGGCCCACCGCCTCGAGCGCGTGGAGCCAGTGCCAGGTGCGGGCGCGACTCTCGCCACCCTCGGGGCCGTACCCCAGGTCGCTCAGCATGTCCTGCAGGGGCGGTCCCGCGTCGCGCAGGCCGAGATAGCCCCAGATGATGTCCCGCCATTCCTGCTCGGGGCCCCCGTTGCGCTGGAGCATGTGCTGGTAGTTGGCCACGACGTTGTCGGGGTGGTGGCCGAGGTAC
>JAIOII010001461.1 GCA_019912685.1 Kofleriaceae bacterium | reverse complement strand
ACGCCGCGGCGATCGACGCGGCGACGATCGACGCGGCGATGATCGACGCGCGCGCCGACGCGCGGGTCGATGCCGCCACGCCGGACGCGCGGGTCGACGCGGCGACCGACGCGCGTCCGATGTGCCCGGGCACCTACGACGTGACGTTCCAGGGGAGCCGCTACCGCTTCGGAGCGATCGCCGTCGTGTGGTCGGTGGCCGCCGCCGACTGCGCAGACGATCTGCCGGGCCGCACGCACCTGGCGACGTTCGAGGTGGCGGCGGACATGGACGGCGCGATCGCCGCGGTGAACCCGGGCAACAGCGCCGAGCCGCTGGTGGGCGCGGAGTGCACGGCCAGCGATTGCGGTCCGCCGATCGCGTGGACGTGGGTGACCGGCGGGAACGTCTCGCCGACCCTCTGGCAGACCGGCCAGCCCGACAACGACACCACCGAGAAGGCCGGCGCCGCGATCCGGGAGATGGGCACCTGGAAGCTGCAAAACGTGACGACGTCGCTGACCACGCGGCCGTTCATCTGCGAATGTGATCCCTGAAAGGGATCCATCACGTGAGCCTCGCGCCCCCGCCGACCCGCCTCGTCGAGGACGGTCACCAGCACCTCGGCCGCTTCCGCGGTCCGGCCGAGCGCAACAACCTGATCGACGCGGCGTACCGGAGCTGGCCCCGCGCGCTGCGCTGGTGGCGGCTCAAGGAGTGGCAGGCGGTGCAAATCGCCTCGCCGCGGCTGTTCGCGAACCTCGCGCTGTTCGACGCGCGCGTGATGCAGCTGCGGCAGGTGAAGGTGTACGACCGCGCGCGCGGCGTGAAGCACATCCACGAGCGCAAGCTGCCGCCGCGATCGCTGCGGATCGCGGACCAGCTCCTCGACTCGGTGAACCGCCACGAGGACAGGACGGGCATGCTGGCGTTCACGAACCGGGTGGCGCAGGGCCGCATCGAGGTCGCGTGCGAGCTGGCGGCGACGCGCGACGCGCCGCGGGTGGCGGGCCAGCTCACGCTCCACACCGACCGTGGCGCCTCGCAGGTGGTGAGCCTGCCGTTCGCGAAGGGCGGCATGTACTCGCACAAGGGCATGTTCCCGGTCGAGGGCGAGCTGACGATCGGCGACGAACGCGTGACGCTGCGACCGGACGACACGCTCGCGCTGCTCGACGACCACAAGGGCTACTACCCGTACGTCATGCGCTGGGACTGGGTGACGTGCGCGACGTGGCAGGGCGGCCTTGCGCTGGGCTTCAACCTGACCCGCAACCAGTGCCGCGACCCGCAGCAGCACAACGAGAACTGCGCGTGGCGCGGCGACCGCATCGGCGTCCTGCCCGCGATCGAGGTCACCCGCGTGAACGTCGGCGAGCCCGACGAGCAGTGGTTCTTCCGCGACCGCGACGGCAAGGTCGACGTGCGCTTCACGCCCACCGTCCCCGGCGACGTGCGCGTCAACGCGCTCGTCGTCGAGAGCCGCTACCGCGGCCCCTTCGGCACCTTCGCCGGCCGCCTCGAGCCCGAGGGCCTGGCCCCGATCGTCGTCGACGGCTGGTTCGGCATGGGCGAGGACTTCCACCTCCGCTGCTGACACGGTTCATCGTGGACTGGCGGGGGCAAGTGCGAGAACGTTCGAGGATGCAGACACCGCTCCGGTTCGCGTTGCTCGCCGTCGGTCTCGCCGGGTGTGGCGAGGACCTTTCGCGCGAGGCGGAAGCCGAGTTCTCCGCGGTCGGCACGGTCCTGACCGACGCGAACCCGCGGGCGAGCTACCAGCTGACCGCGAGCTATGACGGTCCGCCCGTGGTCTCGTCGGCCGGCGACATCACGTTCTATCTCGACCGCCAGACCAGCACCTCGACGGCGTCGGCGCAGATCGAGGTCCGGCTCGACGGCGAGCTCAGGTCGGGCGGGCAATTTCCGCCGGGAGTCGAGAACGACCCGATCATCACCGTCGTGCCCTTCACGAGCTGGTGCGAGGTGGCACCCTGCACCACCTCGGCCGAGCTCACGATCGATCTGCTCCCGGTGCTGGGCGGAGGCGACAACCCGCCGATGATGATCGACACGCTCACGGCGACGGCGACGGTCACCCACGAGCCCGCCGACGCTCCCGGCACGATCGAGGTGATGCTCTCGCAGACCGTGGCGGGCTCCGTCGCGCCGGGTCTCTGAGCGGAGCTCGATGACGAGCCAGCGCGGCCGCGCGCGCGCCGCCTGTGGCCTCAGCGGCACTCGAACTGCGAGACCACGAGCGCGACGTTCGCGCACTCGCCCGGCGCGAGCGCGACCCTGGCGACCTCGCCGCGGAGCACCTCGTCGAGCTGCGCGAACCCCGTCGTGCGGGAAGGCTCTCCCACGACCACGCCGTCGTCCGTCGCGCAGACCTCGGCTTCGAACATCAGCCTGCTCTCGCCGGTACGGACGACCTCGAGCACCAGCGCGTCGGGGAGGGTCAGCTCCGACCGCGCGTGCGTGACGGCCGACGTGATCGAGGCGAGCTTCACCGGCGCGCACGTCGGCGGCGGCCGGTGCGCCTCGCGGTACGAGCGCCAGAGGGTCTCGCAGCGCTCGGTCGAGACCTCGAAGCCGCGGCCGTCGGTGACCCTGTCGTCGCAGACCTCGGGGCAGGGTCGGATCTCGAAGCACGACGCCTCGCCGGGCCCGTCGGCCGCGCACTGGTAGAGCCGGTTCTCCACCGCGTAGCAGCCCTCGCCGAGGTTCAGCGCCTCGGCCGTCTTCGGGCAGCCATGACGACCACAGTGCGTCGCGACGGCGAGCGCCTCGGACCGCTCGCGCACACCCGCGGTGCCGCTGCACGCAGCCGCCACCACGCAGACGATCAGGGCTCGCACGCCGCCATCGTTCGCCGCTCACACGCGGACGTCAAGTCTTCGTCGCGCCACTGCTTGAGAACAAGCTCAAGGCTCACATCGCGCGCCCGGGCGCGCAGCGCGTCTCGTCAGCGCTCGTCGCGCAGCACCGGCTTGAGGTCGAGGACCGGCGTGCCGTGCACCGCCTCGAGCGGGCGCACCAGCAGGCGGACGGCGTCGCCGGAGGTCGGTGCGCCGGAGACGGCGACGAGCTCGACGCGGTGGAGGCCGATCGGGTTCGGGCGGTGCGGCGAGCGCGTGGCGAAGACGCCGGCCTCGGGTCGCGTGGTGTCGCCGCGCGGGTGGACGCGGAGGAGGTCGCGGCGCGCGCGATCGAGCCAGGTGAAGACGAGGAGGTCATCGCCGGGGGCGAGGCCGTCGAGCGCGGCGGCGAAGCGCGGGTCGATCACGAGCCACGCCTCGGGCGCGCCCTCGTCGCCCTGGCGGGGCGCCGCGTCGAGGTCAGCGAGCGCGGATTCGACCGCGCCGATCGGGGTGAGGGTCAGGTCCATGGTGGTCTCGGTGCTGGCGGGCTTACGCCCGCGCCCGCAAGAGCTCGGCGAGCCGGTAGGCGAGCGCGACGAGCGTGAGGCCGCTGTTGGCGATGCCGGCGGCGCGCAGGATGGAGCCGTCGCAGACGTAGGCGCCGGGCACGTCCTTGACCGCGAAGAAGTCGAGGCTCGCGTCACCGGGCTGCGCGGGCTTGGCGACGAACTGGTGCGCGGTGCCCGAGTGGTGCGCGGCGTTGCGGAACTCCCACTTCGCCACCGGGATGACGCGGCGCTCGAGGATGTCGTCGGCGTACTCGGCGAAGAAGGCCTCGACGCCGCGCTCGTAGGAGCTCAGCTCGGCGGGCGTGACCTCCCAGTTCAGCGACGGGCGCTGGCCGGGGGTCAGGCGGACGCCGCGGGTGGGGAGCTGCGCCTGCTCGCCCAGGATGAGGACCGAGTAGAAGTCGCCGCGGAATCCCTGGCGCGTCTTGAACAGGATCGCCTCGCGCACCGCCTCGAGGTTGCCGAGGAGGCGCAGGATCTTCTTCGGCGAGAACGGATCGTTGCGCAGGTCGGACAGGATGTAGCGCGCCGGGCCGGTGATCGAGCCCAGGCGCATGTCGATCGCCGGGCGCAGATAGACCACGGTCTTGAGATCGTCGTGGGTGTAGATGATGCCGGCGCGCACGTCGGCCGAGGGCGTCGCGACCGACGACACCGCCTTCAGCTTGCTGTCGGAGCGCAGCTTCACCTTGGCCACGTAGGCCATGGGGTGATCGTGGTAGCCGGCGCAGAGCGCGTCGTCCATGCCGAGCGAGCGGGCGAGCACGATCGGCGTGCCGATGCCGCCGGCGCACACGAGGACGTGATCCGCCTCGACCCGCTCCACGCCGCCGCGGCCGCGGACCTCGACGTGCGCGGGCGCGCCGCTGGCCGCCGCCACGACGCGCTCGACGTGACCGTACACGACGTCGATGTCGGCGCCGGGATAGCGCGCGTTCGCGAGCTGCCAGGCGTTGTGGCGCGTCTGCGGCAGGACCATGTGCCCGACGGTGGACGTGCCGCGCTCGAGGGCGGCGCGGTTGGACGCCCACAGGCGGTTGCACTCGGCGAGCTCGGTCGGCGACAGGAAGAACGACCACGCCTGCTGGTAGTACGGCGCGAAGCCGCGCGGCTCGATCCCGGCCTTGCGCAGGTCGTGGTCGTCGAGCTCGATCAGCGCGTTGTGCCAGTAGTTCGTGGTCCCGCCGAGCCCCTCGGCGCGATTGATCGAGGTGTTCAGCTCCCCGGTCGTGCAGTCGACGTCGTCGAACAAGGGCTGCTTCTTGCGCCCCTGCTCGATGACGGTCACGGCGAACTGGTCGCGCAACAGCGCGGCGAGCAACGAGCCGCACAGGCCAGCTCCGACGATCGCGACTCGCTCCTTCATGACAGCGGGCACTCCATCTTCGGCTACACGTCCTCGTCGAAGTCCGTCAGGTGCCAGCGCTCGGGCTCCAGCACGGCCTTCCTCACGAGGTCGTCCGCGCCCGCTCCCTCCGCGACTCCCACCGCGATCATCCGCGTGCTCTCGCGCTCCGAGAACCCGCGCTCGACGAGCGCGTCCTTCAGCCAGCCGGCGCCGAGGTAGCGCATCGACAGGCTGGTGGCACCCGTCCGGTACACGAGCGCCGGCAAGAGGTCCAGGAGCCCGATCATGTCGAGCTTGTGGCCGAACAGGTCCTTCAGGTGCGCGACGCCCTCGTCGTCTCGCTCGACCAGCGCGTACGCGCGCAAGGCGCGGCTCTGGTCGCGCGCGTACGCCGCGTACCACGTGCGCCGCGCTTCGACGGGGAACCGCCACGCCAGCACCGCGCCCGTGCGATGCGCGACCACGGCGTGCTCGCCCCGCGCGCGCGCCCAC
>JAIOII010001460.1 GCA_019912685.1 Kofleriaceae bacterium | reverse complement strand
CCCTCTGCCTCTCCCACTCCCGCTCCCTACGCCCCCGGCATCCGCACCGCGCTCGTCGTCGAGCCGCGCCACGGCGCCCTCCACGTCTTCCTGCCGCCCGTCAGCCGCTTCGCCGACTGGCTCGAGCTCGCCGCCGCCGTCGATCGCGCGCGCGCCGCGACCGGCCTCGACGCCCGCCTCGAAGGTTATCCGCCGCCGCCGTCGCCCGCGCAGCTGCGCTTCGCGGTCACGCCCGACCCCGGCGTGCTCGAGGTCAACCTGCCGCCGACCGCGCGCGGACGCGACCACGTCGCCTTGCTCGAGACCGTCTTCGACGCCGCGCTCGCATGCGGCCTGCAATCCGAGAAGTACCTGCTCGACGGCCGGCTCGCCGGCTCGGGCGGTGGCCATCACATCACGCTCGGCGGTCCGACGCCGCTCGCCTCGCCGTTCCTCCTCCGCCCCGACGTGCTGGCGTCGCTCGTCACGTTCGCGCAGCACCACCCGTCGCTCTCGTACCTCTTCACCGGGCTCTTCGTCGGCCCGACCTCGCAGGCGCCGCGCGTCGACGAGGCGCGCCACGACTCGCTGTACGAGCTCGAGCTCGCCCTCGACCGCGCGTTCGCCGACCGCAGCACGCCGGCGTGGCTCGTCGACGGGCTCTTCCGTCACCTCCTCTGCGACGTCGCCGGCTCGACCCACCGCGCCGAGCTCTCGATCGACAAGCTCTACGATCCGCAGACGCCGTACGGCCGCCAGGGCCTCGTCGAGCTGCGCGCGTTCGAGATGCCGCCGCATCCGCGGCTCGCCGCCGCGCAGGTGCTGCTCGCCCGCTCGCTGGTCGCGGCCTTCGCCGGCGCGCCGTACCGCGGCCCGCTCGTGCGCTGGGGCCAGAGCCTCCACGATCGCTTCCTCCTGCCCTGGTTCCTCGATCGCGATCTCGACGACGTGCTCGGGTTCCTCGCCGACCGCGGCCTCGGGTTGCCGGCGGAGGCCTACCGTCCGTTCACCGAGCTGCGCTGTCCGCTCGTCGGCACGATCGACGCCGGCGAGGCGCGGCTCGAGATCCGCAACGCGATCGAGCCGTGGCACGTGCTCGGCGAGGAGGTCGGCGCCGGCGGCACGTCGCGCTACGTCGACAGCTCGCTCGAGCGCGTCGAGGTGCGCGGCAAGGGGCTCGTGCCAGAACGCCACCGGGTGCTCGTGAACGGCACCGTCCTGCCGATGCGGCCGACGAGCGCCGCCGACACGACGGTCGCCGGCGTGCGCTTCCGCGCGTGGTGCCCGCCGCACAGCCTGCAGCCGCACCTCGGCGTGCACCATCCGCTGCGCTTCGAGGTGATCGACACGTGGGCCAGGCGCTCGATGGCCGCGGGCTCGTACCACGTCTGGCACCCCGAGGGCCGCGCGTTCCTCACGCCGCCGCTCACGCGCTTCGAGGCGAGCGCGCGCCGCTCGCAGCGGTTCACGCACGACGGGCTGACGCCGTATCCGGTGCGCGCGCGCGAGGCGCGGCCGAGCAGCGATCAGCCGTACACACTCGACCTGCGCCGGCTGGAGCTGGATCGCGCGCTGCCGCGCCTCGAGGACTGGCCCGACGAGGAGCGAGGCTGAGGTCGGACGTGGCGCAGTCGGAGCGGGGGGACCCACGGATCTGGATCGGCGCCGAGCCCACGTTCACGCGCCGGGAGTCGAGCGATCCGGCGTGGCTCTGGCAAGCCGACCCGGACGGAGACGGCGGCGACGAGAAGCAGCGGCGGGCCGCCGTGCTCGCGGTGGAGCTGGCGCGGCGGGTGGGCGGTGGAGAGGTGCGGAGGCTGGTGGGGAGGCAGTATCCCGAGGAGGCGCGGGCGCGGTTCTGTTTCGGGGTCCGGATGCCGGAGACGGAGATCGGGCACGGGCAC
>JAIOII010001459.1 GCA_019912685.1 Kofleriaceae bacterium | reverse complement strand
GTTGGCGACGAGCGCCCGGGCCAGCGGCCTCGACACGGCGATCGGCACGTCGGACACGGAGTCGGTGCCGCCGCAGAGGCCGGCGTCGACGTCGCCGGCGGCGATCGCGCGCGCCAGCTCGATCGTCGCCACGTAGCTCGTCACGCACCCGGCGGACACCGAGTGCGCGTCGACCGTCGGTGGCAGCCCGGTGTCGAGCACGAGCTCGCGCGCGACGTTGGGCCCGTGCAGCGACGGCACGACCTGACCGAACACGACGCGCTCGAGCTCCTTCGCCAGGCCGGTGCGCGCGAGCAGCTCGCGCACGCACCCGACGCCGAGCTCGAGCGCGCTCCGCTCCGCGAGCCCGCCGAGGCGCTTGGCGAACGGCGTGCGCAGCCCGGCGACGATCGCGACGCGCGGGGAGCTCACGGGTCGAGACCGACCCAGGCGGCGCTCTTCTCCCACAGCGCGCGCGCCAGCTCCACGTCGTCGGCGGCGCGGTTGGGCCGCTTCTCCTTGCAGTCGGCGTAGTAGCGGCCGGTGTGATTGGCGATGTCGACCGACGTCGCGCAGTACACCGACGTCCGCGCGCCGTCCTTCGTGCTCTTCATGAAGAGGCGCGGCACCGCCGACAGGAAGCGCGGCACGCGCCGCTGCCAGATGTCGCTCGCGATGACGCCGGGGTGGAGCGCGTAGGCGGTCACCTTCGCCGGATCGAGGCGGCGCGCCAGCTCCTTGGTGAAGAGCACGTTGGCGAGCTTCGAGACCTCGTACTCGTGCAGCCCGGTGACGGACTTGCTCGCCTGCTGCACCGCCTCGAAGTCGATCGTGTCGGCGCTGTAGTGCGAGTGGCTCGACACGTTGACGATGCGCGCCGGCCGGCCGGGCGCGGCGCTCCGCTCGATGCGCTCGAGCAGGAGCCGCGTCAGGAGGTAGTGGCCGAGGTGGTTGGTCCCGAACGCCAGCTCGAAGCCGTCCCTGGTCCGGCCGCGGACGCTCGCCAGGCCGGCGTTGTTGACCAGCACGTGGATGGGGTGGTCGCGGCGGAGGAGCTCGGTCGCACATGCCCGGACCGAGCCGAGGTCGCCGAGGTCGAGGGCGACGAACTCGAGCTCGGCCGCCGGGCTCTCCGCGCGCAGCTCGTCGAGGACGGGGCGGGTCTTCTCCTCGGAGCGGCAGGCGAGGACGAGGTGGGCGCCGCGCTGCGCCAGGGCCCGGGCGGTCTCCTTGCCGATGCCGGTGTTCGCTCCCGTGACGACGAAGCACCTGCCGGTCAGGTCGGACATGTGCCCGAGGTTGGCTGACCTCCGCCCGCCTGGCAACAGCATGCGAGGGGCTGGATCCGGCCGTCGCCCGCGGGTGTAGGATTTTGCCGTGGCCTCCCGCCTGATGGTTATTTCTGGCCCCGACCGGGGCCGCGAGTTCCCCATTCCTCCAGAAGGTGGTCTCGTCGGTCGCGGCGAGGGCTGCCAGATGCGGCTCGAGGACGCGGCGGTCAGCCGCCAGCAGTTCCGGATCGGCGTGCGCGACGGCCGGCCGCTGGTGATCGACATGGGCTCGACCAACCGCACCAAGGTCAACGGCGAGCCCGTGGAGATGCGGACGCTGTCGGCGGGCGACCGCATCGAGATCGGCAACTCGGTGCTGCAGGTCGTGGGCGAGGGCGACGTCATGTGCATCGCCGACGAGGGCATCGTGTCGCACGAGGTCGACATCGAGCGCACGGCGCGCCCGGTGGGCAGCGGCAGCGGCGTCATCGAGATCGCGGGCTTCCTGACCGCGATGGCGCGCATGGCCGCGGCGATGTTCGGGCCCGACGGCGTCAACGCCGCGTGCGGCCACCTCGGCGGCGCGGTCTCCGCGGAGCGCGTGCAGCTCGTCTCGGTCGACGGCGCGGTGCGGATGATCGCGGGCCGCGGCGGCGTGCAGGGCACGGTGCCCGTCGATCGCGTGCGCCTGGAGAAGGTCGCGCGTAGCGGCCGCGCGATCTGCATGCGCGGCAACGACCACGAGATCATGATGGCGCCGGTGGTCGGCGAGGGCGTGCTCGTCGTCGACCGCCCCGCCGGCCTGGCGTGGGACCGCGGCGCGCTCGAGCTGGTCGCCGCGTCGTCGCAGGTGTTCACGGCGGCGATGGCGGCGCTCTCCGAGC
>JAIOII010001458.1 GCA_019912685.1 Kofleriaceae bacterium | reverse complement strand
GCGTGTAGCCGGCCTGCGCCAGGCGCGCGCGCAGCGCCGCGTCGTTCGTGTCGCTCACAGGTTCGCGGTCAGGAAGCGGACCACGTCGGCGAGGAAGGTCGCGTCGACCTCCGCCTCGGGAGCCGCGTACTCCGAGATGTCGCCGGTCTTCGTCGCGGCGAACAGGTGGTTGAGGCCCGGGTACACCTTCTTCGTGACCTTGTTCTGCTTCTTCAGGGCCGCCTCGAGCGCGTCGGCGTCGGCGACCGCGACCTGCTGATCGAGCGCGCCCTGCGCGACGAGCACCGCCACGCGCTTCACCTTCGCCGCCGTCGCGGCCGGGTCGTGCCGGAGGTGCGAGACCAGCCACGCCTGGTCGGTGCTCCACGCCTTGGCCTCGGCCGGCGCGAGGTCGGTCGGCAGCGGCTTGCCCGCGCGCAGCGCCTCGTACACCGCCTTGCGCTTGGCCATCTCCTTCGCGATCTCCGCCTCGGCCATGCCGGCGCGCTGCATCGCGCCCAGGGCCTGCTCGTCGAGCACGACGTCGAACGGACGCCCCGTGCCGGCCATGAGCACGAGCGCGCGCGGCTTCGGCGCGAGCGTCAGCGTCGCGAGCGGCGCGATGATCGCGCCCTCGGAGTGGCCGATGATGCCGGTCTTCGCCGGGTTCACCGCCGGCTCGGCGCGCAGCGCCGCCATCGTCGCCGCCGCGTCCGCCGTGTACGTCCGGAGCGTCACGTCGACGAGGCTTCCCGTCGACGCGCCGCTGCCGCGGTCGTCGCAGCGCAGCGACGCGATGCCGGCCTTGCCCAGCTCGATCGCCATCGTCCTGAAGATCGACAGCTTCAGGCCGCCGGGGCCGTACGTGTCCTCGTCGCGGTCCTGCGTGCCCGAGCCGGTGATGAAGATGACGCCGGGGAGCGCGCGCTCGGGCCCCTTCGTCATCCGCTTCTTCACGTCCCGGTGCGACACGGGCACGAGCAGCGAGCACCCGAGCTTCGCCGGCTCGACGCCCGGCGCCGCCGGGACCTCGACGGTGCGCTCGAGCTCGACGAGCCCTTCCGGCAGCGCCGGCTTCTCGCGCGGCTTCTTCCGCAGCGCCGTGACCCGCGCTTCCTCGCCGGTGCGCGTGACGGTGAGGCCCTGGGCCGGGACATCGAGGGCGAGGAAGCGGACGCCGTCGCAGTAGACGTCGAGCGCGACCATCGAGGCGACGTCGAACGTGACGACGCGCGCGCCGTTCGCCTCGCGCACCGCCCCGCGCTTCACCGGGATCCCGGGGAACGCCATCAGCCGCGGCTTCTCGCTCGAGCACAGGGCGGCGTAGTGGGCGAAGCTCGTGCTGTCGAGGAAGACGTCGATCGAGCCGGTCGCGCGCTGCTCCTTCGCCGCGGCCTCGCCCACCTTGACCGTGGCGACCATCGCGTCCGGGCCGCCGGCCAGCGACGTCGCGATCGCGGTGCCGCTGACGCTCATCGCGAGCACGCCGCGCAGCGGCCGGCCCTCCGCGTCGTACCGGAGCTCGCCGCGCCCGCGCACGGCCTGACCCGCCACGGTCATGTCGACGTGGTTCTCGACGACGATCTCGTCGCCCACGCGGCGGACCTCGAAGCCCTCCGTTCCAGCCGGCGCGCCGTTCACGGCGATCGCGAGCGTGCCGCCGTCGATCTTGGTCTCGCGCGCGGGCTCCACGCCGACCGGCTCCACCGCCTTGCCCCCGCTGTCGGGTGGTGTCGGCGTCGTCGGCGCCGTGCTGGAAGCGGCCGGGCAACATCCGGCGAGCGCGAGGGCGAGGGCGGATCGAGCGCGGAGCATCGGCGCATCGTACAATCGCGCGATGGCCAGGTGGTCCCTCGTGATCGTGATGCTCGCGGCGTGCGGCGGCGACGACGGCGATGGCGATGGCGGCGGGAGCGACGTCCCCTCGCTCGCCTACTGCGATCCCGCGCGGGCCTGGCCCGACAGCGCGACGGCGCTCGAGGCGCGCATCGTGACGCTCGTGAACGAGCGTCGGGCTGCCGGCGCGACCTGCGGCGGCCAGGCCATGCCGTCGGTCGCGCCCCTCGTCGCCGATCCGGCGCTGCGCTGCGCCGCGCGCGTGCACACGCAGGACATGGTCGACCGCGACTTCTTCGCTCACAGGAACCCGAGCGGCGAGGAGCCGTGGGACCGGATGGAGCGGGCGGGGTACATGTGGAGCAACGCCGGCGAGAACATCGCCGGCGGCAACGCGACCGCGGAGGCGACGATGCAGCAATGGATGGGATCGAGCGGCCACTGCATGAACATCATGAGCGGCGACTACGAGCACATCGGCGTCGGCCACGTCGAGAGCGACGCGCTGTGGACGCAGGTCTTCGGGGCGCCGAGGTGAGCGAGCGCGACCGATGAAGCTGCAACGCATCGCAGATCTCGACTGCGTCCTCGCCGGCGGTGACGACGGCGAGGGCGGCGGCGACGGCCCGATGATCGTGCTCCTGCACGGCTTCGGCGCCGGCGGCGACGACCTCGTCGCGCTCGCCGACTGGATCGACGCGCCCGAGGGCACGCGCTGGGTCTTCCCCGCCGGCCCGCTCACGCTCTCGCCGCTCTACGGCGACGCGCGCGCGTGGTGGATGATCGACCTCGAGCGCCTCGAGCGCGAGCTCGCGGGCGGCCGCCCCGCCGATCGCGCCGCCGAGGTGCCCGAGG